>JAFUZD010000103.1 GCA_017476785.1 Prevotella sp.
CTCAATGAGACCGGTTGCGTGGAGTTCCTCGCTGAGCCTTACAGCCACGGACTCTCGTCGCTGGCCAATGAAGAGACCTTCGCCCTCGACGTGAAGAAGCAGAGCGCCAAGATTGAGGAGTATTTCCGCAAGAAGCCGAACGTGCTGCGCAACTCGTCGCTAATCTACAGCGACGACATCGGCGGACAGGCTGCTGCGATGGGCTTCAAGGGTATTCTCACCGAGGGTGCCAAGCACGTGCTGGGCTGGAAGTCGCCCCACTACGTCTACAACTGTAACATCGCACCCAACCTGAAGCTGCTGCTGCGCGATGTGGAACTGAGCGACGACATCTCGCTGCGCTTCAACAACAGCGACTGGGAGGGCTATCCGCTCTTTGCCGATGCCTACATCGACCGCATCGCCCGTCTGCCGGAAGAGGAGCAGATTATCAACATCTTTATGGAGCTGTCGGCATTGGGTATTGCCCAGCCGCTCTCATCCAACATCCTCGACTTCCTGAAGGCACTGCCTGCCTGCGCTAAGGAGAAGGGTATCACGTTCTCTACGCCGACTGAGATTTGCGGAAAGGTGAAGAGCGTGGGCAACCTCGATGTGCCCGACACGCTGTCGTGGGTAGACGAGGAACGCGACGTCAGCTGCTGGCTGGGTAATGCAATGCAGCGTGAGGCCTTCAACAAGCTGTACTCGGTGGCCGACCGTCTGCGCATTGCCGACGATCCGCGCATCAATCAGGACTGGGACTATCTGCAGGCCTCCAACAACTTCCGCTTTATGACCACCAAGCCCTCTAACGTGGGACTGGACCGTGGCATTTACAGTGGTCCGTTCGATGCATTCACCAACTATATGAACATCCTCGGTGACTTCATCAACCGCGTGAATGCCCTTTATCCTGCCGAGATTGACAACGACGAGCTGAATGCCCTGCTGACCACCATCCGCAATCAGGGCGACGAAATCGAGATGAAGGATAAGGAGATTACGCGTCTGAAGGCTCGCTTGGAGAAGCTGGAACCGGCTACGGAGAAGAAGCCCGCCGCCAAGAAGGCTGCTGCCAAGAAACCGGCCGCAAAGAAAGCACCGGCCAAGAAAGCAGCTGCCGAGCCGAAGAAGTAAGGCGCCTACTTGTGCCAAAAAAGAATCGCCCCGCCGACACTTGCGTGCCGGCGGGGCTTTTTCATTACTTCCGTCTCCCCTTCGCTCAAGTCTTCCCCCTCGCTCAACTTTTTCGCCCCAAAACAACCATAATCAGAAAATAATTCGTAAATTTGTGGGCAGGAAATAGTAAATGAGAAATAAGTATGCCAGAAATCAGTAAGTTTTACGGTATCATCATCTATATGTACATTGATGACCATAACCCACCTCACTTCCACGTGTGGTACGACGATTATCAAGCTGAGATTACTATTAAAGACGGCACTGTTACTGGCTCACTTCCTCGTCGTGCGTTGCGGCTTGTCTATGAGTGGCTTGACCTACACCGCGACGAATTGATGGAAAACTGGCGCCGTTTGTCGAACAGCGAGGCTGCCAAGAAAATAGACCCACTACAATAAACAAGTGATTATGAAGACAGAGAACCCTTTACTCCGAATCACGGCTGCGGAATACATCAGCGGCTATACATTGAGCCTGACTTTCAGTAATGGCGAAGTGAGGTTGATGGATTTCACACCGCTGATGCAGAAAGGCATCTGTCGAAAGCTGCAAGATATTGACTATTTTAAGTCCTTCCGTCTTGATCCTTTTACAGTCGATTGGAACAATGAGATAGGTTTTGCACCTCGTTATCTCTACGAACGGAGCGTTGCAGCATAGGAAATGAAGCCCTAACATCTTTTGAGACAACGACCGTCAGCCACCGAGTAATATTTCAATGAATAAGCATTGCGCCAGTCAAAAGCTCAGTGCTTATTACTGCTTTTATCGTCCATTATACAAAAATGCGTAACGCATTTTTGTATAATGGACGATTTCTGCTATTTCACAGTCACTTTGGTGCGCTTCAAGTCTGCGTCGGCACTGGACGAGCCGACCATCAGCTCGTAGCGGCCGGGGACTACGCGGACGGTGTTGGTGCGCACATCCCAGCCCTCGAAACGTTCGCGCGGGAAGTCAATGGCTACCGTGCGTGTCTCGCCGGCCTTCAGACTGACGCGCTCGAAGGCACGCAGCGACTTCAGCGGCCCTTTGCGGTCGGCCGTGTTGCGCACGTACACCTGCACCACCTCCGTGCCGTCCGTACTGCCCGTGTTGGTGACGTTGACGTAGACGCGTCCGTTCTTGTACGACGGCTGTCCGATGAAGAACGATGTGTAGCTCAGTCCGTAGCCGAAGGGGAAGAGGGGCTGGCCGCGGAAGTAACGATAGGTGCGGTTCGCCATCCGATAGTCGAGGAAGTCGGGTAGGTCGTCGGTGCTGCGATAGAACGTCATCGGCAGCTTGCCGCTGGGGTTGCAGCGACCGAAGAGCACCTCGGCCATCGCCTGTCCGCCCCGCTCGCCACCATACCATCCCTGAATGATGGCATCGCACGTCTCCAGCTCGGGCACCATTGCTATGGCACCGCCTGAGCAGTTGATGAAGACGATGTGCTTGCCTGCGTCGTGGAGTGCGCGCAGCAGCGTGCGCTGTGCCTGTGGCAGCTCGATGTCGGTGCGGTCGCCACCGCGGAATCCCGGCTCGTCGACGCGCATCTCCTCACCTTCGAGCTGCGGCGAGATGCCGCCCACGAAGACGACGGTCTGCGCATCGCCCACCTCGGCGATAATCTGCTCGGCGGTGGGAGTGGTCTTGCGGAAGAGGTCGAACTGCATCGCCGCCATATCCTCCAGCTGCACGTAGTCTATCTGGATGTTGTAGCGTTGGCCGGCGCGGAAGCGGATTTCCTTCTGTCGGTAGTCAATGCGATGGCGCGACTGCCACTGGCGGATGATGGTGTCGCCGTTGAGGATGATGCGTACCTTATCGTCGCTGCCCTCGCGCAGCGTGAGTGTCTCGTCCTCGGTGGGTGTGAACCAGCCCTCGTAGCGGGCAGAGAAATGCTCCAGATTGACGCCCGGTGCGAAGACCGTGGCCCCGCCGTTGCTCTGGTTGATGGGCTCTGTAAAGACGGCTGTGGCAGCAGGCTCGCCCTCCCATTCCGTGTTGTTCCAGTAGGTGGCGCGCATTCCGCGCTGTCCGTCGGGCGTGTGTAGCAGGCCGAAGCGACTCTCGTTGACCTCGCCGCGCGTCAGTCCGCAGCCGGGGATATATCTGATGTCCTGTCCAGTCAGCTGGCGGATGCCTTGCAGGATGGTGATGGTCTGCGTGGGATAGCCCGTGTAGTTGCCCCACATCATCGTCGAGTCGTTGGCGTTGGGACCCATCACGACGAGCCCAGCCCCATCTCCTCCCGACGGGAGGGGTGCTTGGCTTGTTCCTGCGCTTGGGGATGCTTGACGCTCCTCCCGTCGGGAGTTGATGGGAGTGGGCAGTGGCAGGATGCCGTTGTTCTTCAGCAGCACGATGCTCTCACGGGCCATCTGCAGTGCCAGTTGCTTGTGCTGCGGGCTGCAGATGACGCTGTCGGGGATGCGTGTCCACGGCACCAGCGAGTCGGGGTCGAAGTCGCCCACGGCAATGCGGGCAATGATGAGCCGGCGCAGGCTGCGGTCGATGTCGGCCTCGCTGAGGTCACCGCGGCGCACGGCCTCGGGCAGATGGCGATAGCTACCGCCGCACTCTACGTCCGTTCCGCTGCGTACTGCCTTTGCCGAAGCAGCGGCGGCATCAGCCGAAACCTCGTGGCGCCCCGGCACGTAAAAGTCGTTGATGGCTCCGCAGTCGCTGGTTATCAGTCCGCGGAATCCCCACTCGTCGCGCAGGATATGCTGCTCCAGCCGTGCCTGTCCGCAGCAGGGCTCTCCGTCTACGCGCTGGTAGGCGCACATCACCTCAGCCACATTGCCCTCCTGCACCAGTGCCTTGAATGCCGGCAGATAGGTCTCCCAGAGGTCGCGCTCGGGCAGTTGCTCAATGTTGAACGTATGGCGGTTCCACTCAGGGCCGCTGTGGATGGCGAAGTGCTTGGCGCAGGCCAGCAGTTTCAGGTATCCACCTCCAGCTGTGCTTGAGGTCGTTTGACGCCCCTCCCGTCGGGAGGGGATGGGGGTGGATGTCCCCTGCAATCCTCTGACTACGGCCGTTCCCAATCGGGCGGTCAGGTAGGGGTCTTCGCCGTAGGTCTCCTGTCCGCGTCCCCAGCGCGGGTCACGGAAGATGTTGATGTTAGGTGTCCAGAACGACAGCCCCTGATAGCGCTTGACGTTGCCTGCACGCTTGGCCTGCTCGGCTTTGGCACGCCCCTCGTCGCCTACGGCCGAGAAGACCTGATAGAGCAGTGGCTCATCAAACGAGGCCGCCATTGCCGTGGTGATGGGGTAGACGGTGGCAAAGCCATTGCGGCCGATGCCGTGGAGTGCCTCGCTCCACCACTCGAACTGCGGGATGCCCAGTCGTGGGATGGCGGGGGAGCCGTTCATCATCAGCGATGCCTTCTCCTCGAGTGTCAGTCGGCTCAGCAGGTCGTCGGCCCGCTCTTCGGGCGATAGGTTGGGGTTCTGGTAGGGCAGCAGCGGTTGGGCTCCGATGCTGAGGGCTGCAATGAGTAGCAGGGGAAGAAGCAGGGTTCGTTTCATCGTTGTAGTCTTGAGTTTATTAGTAGATAATGCAAAGATACAACTTTTCTTCCAAACTCGGGCTTGCCTGTTTCTTCTATTTTGCGACTGAGTCGCAAAATACGGAGAAGGCGGGGCGGGGCTGTTCTGATTTTGTTTGTGCTACCCGAACAGCTTGTTTTGATGGCGGAAACACATTGTTTCTATGGCAAAAACTGTTTGTTTTTGCCATAGAAACAAAAAGACAATGTGCCGGGAATGCAGCTGAACAAACAAAAAAACTCCCGAGCCGCCCTCTTGGGATGCTCGGGAGTTTGCTCTATTTGTTAGTCGCGTTCACATCGGTTTATTCTCCGGCAGTGAGCCAGCGCGGGTCACCCACGCCCAGCTTGCTAACCGACTCGTTGCCGATGGTGAAGTCGCCCTTCTTGCTGTCTTTGTACTTCGGGTCCTCACCGTTCTTGCCACTCTCGTCAGCTGCCCAAGAAACGTTTCCTTCGACGTTCTTGAAGAAGCCGTCGTTGCAGCCGAAGTAGTAGTTGTTGGTGAATGAAGGAGCACCGGCAGCTACATATTTCGAGAAGGTACCACCTGCGGCATTGGTGATGAGGTTGTTCGAAATCGTCACGTTGTGGCCGTCAGCACCGCCGAAGCGAACATTGACCAGTCCGTTCATATTGCTGGTTCCAGCCGGCATACTCTCTACGCTGTCGATGGTGCAGTGGTCAATCAGTACCTCGGGTGCTGCCACGCCGGGGAAGCTGCTGCTGGCATCGTCGTAGCGAAGCATCGTGCGGCCTTTGCAGCTCTTGTAGATAGTGCTGTTGGTCAGCTGGAAGTCGGCAATGTAACCCTTGCGGCTGTCGAACATATCACCACCGTTGCACTCGATGTTCTCGAAGATACAGTCGTTGAAGATCATCTGCTTCACTGTGGCTGTCACGTTGAGATAGAACAAGCCCTTCACATAGTTCCTGATGACAGACGACTGAACCGTGAGTGCATTGTGGACGGCATCAGCCGTCTTGAAGTTGAACGTCTGGTCGGTGGTCGAGTTGTCCGCACCATCGAGAATCACCTGCGAAATGTTGAGCGATGCACCTTCGTTCACCTCGAAGCGACCTTTAATAACAGGGCGGTTGGTGGGATAGATACCCTTGATGGTGATAGAGGTAGTCACCTTAACAGAGCTGGTCTTGCCGCTCTCAGAGTCAACATTCAGCTCGTAGGTTCCACCATAGAGTGCAAACACCGAGCCGTCTTCAGCATCCTTAATCAGGCTGGTCAGGTTGTCGCCCTCGTGTACGAGGATGGCACCGGCGAGGTCGGCAATCGTCGTTACGGCACGGCTGCCACGCTCTTTCTCTCCGTTGTACAGCTTGACAGTGTACTTGGTTTCGGGGGTCAATCCGTCGATGACGGCCTCACCGGCTTCGAGCTCTTCAGCAGTCAGGCTCTTGGTGGCCACAACTTTGTTGCTTTCGTCAAGTACCTTAATGGCGGTAGCCTCAGTGCCTACGGCTTCGGCATCCCACGTTACGGTCAGGCTGCGGTCGGCAATGCTTTCCTCTTTGAATGTCTTGAGGAATTGCTGGGCACTGGTGCGGAAGAACAACTCCGTCCACTTGGAAGAACGGTTCTCTTCGTTCTCAGTGACTGCCATCACGCGAGCCGAATATTTCGTATCGTAGTTCAGATTGCTCAGTGCGATAGAGTTAGTCTCGGCAACGAGCGTCTGCTCGGGAGTACCTTCGAAAGTCAGGCTGTCGTCGGCAAACACCTCTACGATGTAGGATGTGGCACCTTCGGTAGCAGTCCAGCGCAGATTGGCTGTGGTCTCACTGACATTTCTCGACTCGAAGTCAGTGGGAGAGAGGTTGCGGCCAAGTGCGAGGCTCGTAATCTCGTCGGCCACATCGCTGCAGGCTGTCAGGGCAAATGCTGCAAGCCCTAACGTGAATATATTCTTAATTAGCTTTTTCATAATTCTCGGTTGTTTTTATATTAGTCAGATAACTGGCCATAGATGCCGTCATTGTTAAGCATATTGTTGCTCTTGCTGGTGAACGTACGCCAGATGGGCCACAGACAGTGCGTGCTGGGCTGCACTACGTACAGACCGTTGATGTAGTCCTCGGTCAGGTTGTTGGCGCCCGTGTCGTTGTTGACGAACCAATACTTGCTGTGGATTTCAATGTCGTTGCCATATTGTGCACGCATTGCTGTTCTCCAAGCGCTGACACCGTCCTCGTTTTCGTCTGCTGACATACCGTAGAGAATGATGGTCTCATTGTCTTCGGGGCTGATGAAGTAGTAAATCTTGTCAGGCAGACCGGCATATTCGTCGGTGCGGTTGGCCAGATGGGTCAGCTTCTGCTTGGCCAGTGCCATCTGCTCGTCGATGATTCCCCAGCGAATGAGGTCCTGCTTGCGCAGTGCCTCACCGGCGAACTCGAAGGCGCGCTGCTCAACGATACCGTTGAAGAAGGCGGTCTTGCTGGCGGTGTACTTGGTCTTCAGGGCAGCCACCTTAGCGGCAGGCAGTGCGCGGTTGAGCACCGGCTCCAGATAGGTCCAAGCCTTGGCAGTGTTGCCCAGCTCGTTTTCGGCCTCGGCAGCCATCAGATAGACATCGGCCAGACGCATATACTGCCAGTTGATACCATCGTCGTTGGCATTGGTAACAATACGCTTCATCCACTCGTAGCGCAGCTTGCCAAAGTTCCAAGCCTGAATGTTGCCCAGCTCCTGATAGGACTTGCCGTCAATCAGGTCCTGACTCCAGCGATAGGGAACGCAGGTGATGTCGCGGCGGACATCGTCGGCATCGAAATCGTAGTAGAGGTAGGGGATAGGACCATTCACGCCACCCTGATTCTGCTGGGTGTACTGGTCCTTCTCACGGTGATACAGTCCCCACGTGTAGAGCACGCGGCCACGGGTTTCAGAGAAGGGAATCTCCCACAGACTCTCGGTTCCGGCAGTCGTGTTGTCCTCGCAAAGACGGCGGAAGTTCTGCTCGAACGAACCCAGCGTGTTGCTTCCCCGATTGATGATGTCCTCGCACTCCTGTGCAGCAATCTGGTACATCTTCTCGGGTGCCAAGTCGGGGTCGTAGCTGCGGCGATAGCCGTCGCCACGCAGGCCGTAGCCACCGGCATAGAGAGCCAGACGGGCGCGCAGACCCTTGACGAAAGCCTTGCTTACACGCTCAGTGCTCTTGGTGATTTCATTCTCGTTGGGCCAGTAGCAGTAGTCCTCAGCCTCCAGCAGGTCAGCGAGCAGCACCTTATAGATGGAATCGCGGTTGGTGCGGGGCAGATAGACGTTGTCGGCATTGTTGGGAACGAAGCGTGCAGGCACGTCGCCCCAAGCCTTAATCAGGTCGTTGTAGATGACGGCACGCAGGGTCAGTGCCTCGCCCAGCAGATGGCGCAGATTGGCATTGTTCTCCAAGTCACCATATGCGCGGATGCCTTCAATAGCGAGGTTGGCGCGCTCGATGCCCTCGTAGAACTTAGCATAGGCATTGTTGTCCGTGTTCATCTGCGTGTTGTTGTCGGGCGTGTCGTAGTTCCACAGTGCCTGCTTCTCGTTCTCCTTGTCAGAGAATTTGGGGGCAGTGCGGCTGCCTACTTCCAAGTCGGTGTTCAGACCGTAGTAGGGCAGGAAGCGTCCACGGTATGAGTTGGTCTCGCCAAATGATACGTGAATCGACATTACCTCAGATTCGGCCAGCGAATAAGTGGAATAAATCGAAGAGCCATCAAGCGACGAGATGCTCGGTGCGTCGAGGTCGCAAGAGGCTAAGCCCACCAGCGACAGTGACAGAAATGATAATTTAATATAGTTCTTCATTGTTATTGTCCTCCTTCATTTTAGAAATTCAAGTTCAAACCGACAACGAACGAACGGCTGCGGGGATAGCCCGAGTAGTCAACGTTGGGTGTCAAGTTGGTCTTACGGATACAGTCAGCCTCGGGGTCGTAGCCAGAGTAGCCCGTAATCGTGAATACGTTGTAGGCAGTCACGTAGAAGCGCAGGCTGTTGATGCCGACGCGCTTGGTCAGCGTCTGCGGCAGCGTGTAGCCCAGCGACAGCGTGTTCAGACGCAGGAACGAGGCGTCCTCGATAGCCCAGTCGCTCAGCACGAAGTAGCTGGTGTAGGGGCTCCACATCGAGGTGTTCTGGTTGAGCTCTGCCAGACGTGCGGGGTCGTTGGTCAGCAGACCGGTCGTCGGGTCGAGGTTGGTCCAGCGCTTGCCGCTTTCCATATTGCTGGTCAGGTTACGATACTGGTACTTCGAGCTCATCGAATACTCAATCTTGTTGGCATTGTAGGTCTTGTTGCCTACGCTGTAGTTGAAGTTGGCAGTCAGGTCGAAGCCGTAGGCACGGGCATTGATGCTGAAACCGCCAAAGAAGTCGGGATTCACGTTACCAATGGTCGTGACGTCATCCGAGGTCACTTTGTTGGCCTTCGACGGGTCAATCGTACCATCCTCATTGGTGGGGTCTACCAAGTTCTTCAGCTTCATTGAGCCCGGACGAATCTTGCCGACCACAGCCGAAGCATCGGCTACGCCATCCTTCAGCGTCCAAGTGTCGGTAGCGGCGTCGTAGCCTTCGAAGTCGCTCACTTCGTAGCGGCCGTCGCTCACATAGCCAATCACGGTTCCGAGTGCTTGGTTGACGGCAATCGAGTAGTCGTTGTCGATACCAGAGCTACCGCCTGCCCAGCGCGACTCCCATCCGAAGTTATCCATAGCACCGAGGTCCTTAACGGTGTTCTTGTTGAAGCCGATGTTGCCAGAGAAGTCGATGCCCCAATCTTTCTTATTAATAATATGATAGGTGAACGAGAACTCGAAACCTTTGTTCTGGGTCTTACCCATATTGCGATACTGGTTGTCATAGCCCGTACCGCCAACGGGGAACTCAATCAGAAGGTCTTTCGTCGTGTTGATATAGCCTTCGATGCTACCGTTCAGCTTGCCGCCGAAGAGCGTGAAGTCCAAACCTACGTTACGGGTGATGGTGGTCTCCCACTTCAGGTCGGGGTTGGCCATCGTCTTCGAGGGAGCCCAGTAGCTGCTGATGCCATTCACCCAACCGGTTGCGCTGGGCGAGTAGAGCTGTACGAGCTGGCCTACGGGGATGTTGTTGTTACCGGCCGTACCGTAGCTCAAGCGGAGCTTCAAGTCGTCGAGCCACTTCTGGGTGCCCTTCATAAACGGCTCAGAAGAGATACGCCAAGCAATGGCTGCTGAGGGGAAGTAACCCCAGCGGTTGCCGGCAGCGAACTTCGAAGAAGCATCGGCGCGGAACGTAGCGCTGAACAGATACTTGTCCTTATAGTTATAGTTGGCACGTCCGAACCAAGACAGCAGCTTGTCGTCAGCACTGTAGCTGTCGTCAATGTCGTAGGGATGGCCCTGCGAGGTCAGACGCCAAGCAGTGGCTGCGTCGAAGTCGACGGGGAAGCCGTGCGACTCATCGGCGTTGATGTGCTTCTTGGTAATCACGTACTCGTGACCCAGCAATACGTTCAGCGAGTGGTCGCTGTTCTTGCCAAACAGGGCTTTGAAGTCGTAGCTGGCCGTATTGGTGTTGCGGAAGCGATGACGCTTGGTGTCAGCCAGACGGATGGCGGGCTGGTAAGAATAGTCAGCACCGGGGCCGCTGCGCACATAGTAGGTCGTGGTACCCCAGTAACGCTGGTCGTACTCATTGTAGTCGTCATAACCGAACTCCGTCTTCAGCTTCAGGTTCTTGTAGACCTCCCAGCCGAACGAACCGGCGAGGTTGAGGTTCTTGCGCTGCTTTCTGCGGTCGTTGTCCCAAGTAGACTCAATGGGGTTGTAGAGGTTGCCGAGGTCATCGTCAGTACCTACCGACGGGTCCAGATTCTTCAGAGGAATGGGGTAGTAGATGACGGCATACTTCAGACGGCGGTCTGTGTCATAGCTACCCGAGGCTTCGTTGGCACCGCCACCGCGGATGTCGGTGATGGCGTAGCGTGCTTGGAAGTCCAGCGTGGTGCGCTTGGTCGGCTTGGTGTTCAGTTTCAGCGAGAAGTTGTCGCGCTTGAAGTTCGAGCCCACCATAATGGCCTTATCATTCATATGTGCATAGCTGAATGCATACTTGATGTTGTCCGAACCACCGGTGATGTTGATGTTGTGGTTGAACGTGTGACCCGTGCGGCCGAAAGTCAGATCCTGCCAGTCGTTGCCTTCTATGTCGCGATAGAGGTCTATGTCCTGATAGTTACCGAAGAAGTCGGTGTAAGACGAAATCTTGCTGGGGTCGTTGCCGTTTCTCAGCAATGCCAGCTCGTACTGCCACTGTGCATAGTCGTAAGGAGACAGCACGTCCATCTTCTTGGCAATCTTCTTCCAGCTGTAGTAAGCGTTGTAGCTCACCTTCGTCTGGCCGGCCTTACCGCTCTTGGTCGTCACGAGGATTACACCATTGGCACCGCGGCTACCGTAGATAGCGGTCGACGAAGCGTCCTTCAGCACGGTGATGTCCTCGATGTCGTTGGCGGGGATGTCGCTGATACCGTCAACGGGGAAACCGTCGACAATGTAGAGCGGGTCGTTCGACTGGGTAATCGAACCGCCACCACGAACGCGAATCTTCACGTCGGCATCGGGAGAACCTTCAGTCGTCATAATCTGCACACCCGGCATCTTACCCGTCAGGGCCTCAGAGGCGTTAGCCACAGGAACCACTTGCAGGGCTTCGCTGTTGACGGTGGCTACCGAACCGGTCAGGTCCTTCTTGCGTACCGAGCCGTAACCGATGACCACCACGTCGTTCAGCGTCGTGGCATCGTCTTTCAGCACGACGTTGATAGACGACTTGCCTTTTGCACTCACCTTCTGCGTCACCATACCGATGTACGAGATGACGATAGGCTTGTTTCCAGTCAGTTTGATTGTGAAATTTCCGTCGAAATCGGTCATACCGCCGTTCTGCGTTCCCTCTTCGATCACGCTGGCTCCGATAACCGCTTCGCCCTGAGAGTCTTTCACATTGACCTTAACGGTCTGCGCCGAGATGCTGCCCACGATTAGCAGGAAGGCGAGCACGAGCGCCATTCGAATACTCTTCAAATTAACAGACATAAATTAGTAGTTTTTAAATTTAACAAATATATATGGTGCAAAAATACAAAAAAGATTTAAATCTTGAAAATAATCGTTGCCATTTTCTACTAAAACGTTTACGTTTGCTCCATCTGTCGAAAGAATGGGGGCTGTTGATATGAAAATATCCCCTGCTGCATCCAGTGCAGCAGGGGATATTGCTTGTTTGTTGATGTGGGGAGAGCGGTGCTTACTTCACCACTTTCTTGCCATTGATGATGTAGAGGCCCTTGCCTGCTTTCTGCAAGCGGATGCCCTGCAGGTTGTAGATGACTTCCTGCGTCTCGCCGTTGATGGCGCGGATGCCAGTCGTGCCGGCTACGCGTGCACCTTCGCCCAGTCCGCCCATTGCGTTGGCCGAACGGATTTCCAGTGCGTCGTTCTCTGCGTCAACACCGTCGATGACATAGCTGGTCTCGGTGGTGATGGCTACGAACTCGCCATTCTTGAAGATGGCGTAGGCGATAGCGCCGTCTACAGCCTCCCACGTGATGGTGCCGTCGGCATAGGTAGCCTCGGGTGCCTCAATCTGGGCTGCACTCTCAGCAGGCTTCCAGTTGCTGAACACCTTCTCGAGCGTGTAGTTGGCTGCCTCCTCGGCAGAGAGCACGATGTCGTAGGTGTAGTCGCCAGTGCTGTGGGTGAAGGTCTCCACCAGCGATTCCGGGGTCACTACATTGCCTTCCTCGTCGGTAGAGTTATACTCCTTAAACTTGTAGGCTGCAATGTTCATACCGGCCAGCGTGAAGCGGCTGCTGATGACCTCGCTGGGCTGCTTGATGGTCGTGTTCAGCCAAGTGAGCTTCGACTGTCCGCCCCAAGAGCGTCCGAGCGAGAAGCTGGCTGCATTGTTCTCAATGGTACAGCCGTCCATCACGTAGCCATACTGGATGCTGCTGCCGGGGTAGGGGGCGGCGATGACATCGGAGCCCGACTTGCCGCTGGCTGCGCGGCTCTCGTTGACGAAGGTACAGCCGTTGTAGAACACGTCGCCGCTACCGCAGAGGTAGTCCACGGTTCCGTGGATTTCGGAAGTCTCCCAGTAGAACTGGCTGTCGGCATTGCTGTAATAGGTATCCTGATACGACAGCATCTTCACGTTCTTGGCAATCGTGCGGTTACCCTTATCCTGCAAGCAGACGGCGCGGCCGGCACTACCCGTTGCGTAGTAGTCGAGTGCGTTCTGCAGCGTCAGGTCCTGCATATACAGGTTCTGGCTGGTGTTGAGGATGGTGGCGGTGGTGCCGATGCCCTCGATGCTCGTGTCGGGAGCGTTCTTGATGATGGTGTTGTCCGTCGACTGGCCCACGAGCGAGATGTTGTTGCGGCTGATCTGCGTCAGTACGCTCTCGCCCAAGTCGTAGGTTCCGTCGGGCAGGAAGATGAAGGCGCGCTGGCTGGCATCGGCGGCACCCACAATCTCGAGTGTCGTGATGAGGCTCTTGGCATCGCCCGGCTTCACAATGTACCAGTTGCCCTCCTGCGTGTAGGGCGTCTCTTCCATATTCACGATGGAGAGGTCGTGCAGGTAGGCAGTGCCGTTGAACTTCAGCGTCAGCGTGCCGGCCTCGCCCTCGTAGTTGATGATGGCTGCCTGACCGTCGGTCGATACCTTTGCGTTGACAGCTCCTACCTTATTGCCACTCGGGTCGTAGAGCTCGATGTCGGCACTGCCGCTGTACTGGCAGAGACCCAGCTTGACGTAGCCCTTAGCGCTCATCAGCAGCTTGATTTCGTCGCCGTTGGCGAAAGCCCATCCGTGCTGCGTGTCGTGGAAGTAACCGCTGCCCACGGGCTCGAAGGCTTCGTGGTCTTCGGGATAGAAGTATTTGTCGTTCAGCTTGTAGTCGTAGCGTGCGCTCGGGTCAATCTTCTCAATGTCGGTAGCTACGGCATAGAAATTCGTATGCTCGGTGATGACTTCTTCGGTGGTGTACTTGCGACCGCCCTCAGCCGAGACGAACCAGCCACGGAATGCCTTACCCGAGGGAACCGTTACGCGGCTCTCGTCGATGTTGAAGGTGCCGATGGCAGCGTCTTTCTCTACCAGTTGGATGCCGAGCGGCGCGCCGCTGGTGTTGATGAAGGTGACGCGGAAGTCGGGCTTGAAGACGAAGGTGGTGATGTAGGTCAGCACGTCGTCGTTCTTCTTTACCTTAATAGTGGCTACGGTCTGCTGGCTGGCACCGCTGCCCGTAGTGGTGTAGCTGATGCTCTCAATCTCGCCGTTGTCGGCAATGACATTGGTCAGCGGGTGATAGCTGGTAATCATCGATTCCTGCTTCGACAGCTCGATGGTAGCGGCCATCGTGCCGTCTTCCTGCTCCTCGAAGATGTCGGCGGCCTCATACTTCGTGCCGTTCACCTCGAAGGAACCGAGCATCGGGCTGAGGCTCATATCCACCTTACCGTTGATGTCGAGCTCAAAGAGATAAGCATACTGGCTCTCTGCGAGGTTGGTGAAGCGCAGCTGCACGTTGGTGCGGTTCACGTCGGCCGTGATTTCGCTCCACTTGGCAGGGTTGGCCACTGCTTCGCTGATGACTACCCAGTCAGCATCGCCGTCGCCCTTAGCCTCCAGCTTCACGCCGCGGTTGCTGCCCGTGGCTCCCTGTACGAAGCGTACGCTGGTAATCGACTTCAGCGGAGAGGTAACGATAGATGCGCCGGCATTCTTGTCGAAGAAAGCCCATCCCACGGGACGGTCGTCGAACTTGCCCGTCAGGTCGATGCTTCCGGTGTTGATGCCGAGGTTGCCCAGCGTGAAGGTCAGGTCTTCGTTCGAATACTTGGTCTTCTTCAGCACGTTCACGCCCTCGGTGTTCTTCTCCACAGCGTCCCACTCGTTGAACTTCGTCGAGTAGAGGCACTTGTTCTGAATCATCGATACAATGAGTACCTGTACCTTATATATATAGTTGTTGCCGGCCGTAGCGGTCACCTCTACGTAGCCGCGCTCCACGTCGGCCACGGTAGCACGGTGTTCGGTGTTGTCCGTGGTAGCCTCTACGCCGTCAATGGCATAGTGGTTGTAGCCGGGATAGCCCTCTACGGTTACGACGTCTTTCGTCGAGAATACGGGCACCTTCAGGATGGTACCGGGATTCATCTGGGCATTGTTGCGGCCAATGCTGTACAGCTTACCGCTGGTAGCGTCTACTTTCATCACGATACCCTCAACGGTAGACTGCAGTGTGCCGCTGTTGCCTTGGAAGTTGGTAGCGTCGCAGATGCCTTCGGGCAGATTGTCCTTAAAGCTCCATACGGCCGTTACGTCCTCGTCGAAGCTGATGGCGGGAGCAGCGGGAGCGGGCAGCGTCACTTTGACGAAGCTCAGATACTCCACGTCTGTGGTCACGGCAATCTCAGCTGTCTCGTCTTCTGCCGTGACGGTGTAGTCGATGGTGGTCAGAGACGGGTCATAGTCGTTCTGTCCGTTGATGGTCGTAGTGCTGAATGCCTTGTAGCCCTTCATCGAGATGACGGCATTCTTGGCCGAGGGAACGGTCAGCTTCACATTGGATGCCTGTGTCCACGATGTGCGGCTTACGTTGCTCAGCTTACCGTTGGTAGCGTCGACGTCCATCTTGACGTCAATCTTCGTGCCGTTGATGTCGGCCTGTGCCACGCGGAAACCGGTCTGCACACCAGTGCTTTCAAAGTTAATGTCGGCCACGCCCTTGGCAGGCTCCAGATTCCAGTTGATGGTCACCTCGTCCGTGCGGTCGGCCAGCGTGACGGTGTTGTCCGTATAGACAGCCGTCAGCGTGATGTTGGCCGTCGGGCTTACCGTTTCGCCAATGGCATAGGTCGTCGTTCCGTCGGTCCATCCCGTCAGCGTCTTGCCCTCAGCATAGAGGCTGCGGTTCTCGGCCAGCGTGATGCTCTGTCCTTCTTCTACTTCCTGTGCGGCGGGAACCACACCCGTGCCCTCACCGGCGTCGAAGGTAACGGTGTACTTCGTTACCTCGGCGGGAATGTCAGCCGGGTCGATGGCCTCTACGGCAAAGTAGGGGTTATACTGTGCATTGCTAAAGTGCAGCGTGGTGGGCTCGTTCGTGCGGTAGTAGGCCACCACCACGTTTGCGGGGTCGCTCGACCATTTGGCACCGTTGGTGTTGAATTTAGCCACCTCGTCGCCGTTGTCGTTGGTCACGGTGATGTCGTTGCCGTAGTCGTGCGTTGCGTAGGTAATCTTCACGGTTCCTTCCACGGGAACGCTGGCGGTGAAGTTCGACCAGCCGTAGCTGGTGCCGTGCCACTTACCCGTGAGGGTGGCGGCAGCCTCGGCGGCATTGTCGGTCGTGCCGATGGTACCGTCTTCAGCCACGGTGATGTTGACCGTTGCACCGCTGGCCACCAGTGCCTGCCACTTGTCTGCGTCGGCCAGTGTCACCTTAATGTCGCGGAAACCGGCAGGTGCAGCACTTGCGGCCTGCTTCTTGTACAGGACGATATCTTTCTGTCCGGAAGCGTAGAAGCGGAACATATGGCTTCCGGAGTTGTACTTGAAGTAACGCGAGAACGTGTTGCTCTTAATCGGGGTTGCAGCGGTCACGTCGATGGTGAACTTGGTGTTGTCGTTCACCTCAGCAGCCTCACTCATTGTGTTGCTGCTGGCTTTCAGCTCCAGATAGTTGCCGCCCTCGCGCTTCAGCGTGTAGGCACCGGCCTCGCCTCCCAGCGTAAAGATGGAAGCAGTGCTGGCATCATCCAGCGTAATCTTGCTGTCAGCCACGGCCACGGTAGCCTCGCCATACGAATTGCCGTTGGTGGCCAGTGCACCGGCAGCGATGGAGCTCTCGCCATTCTCATAGACGATGAGGTACTGCTCGCCGATGGTCAAGTCGTCGTTAGAGGTCACTTTGGCATAGACGTTACCTTC
>JAFUZD010000001.1 GCA_017476785.1 Prevotella sp.
AGGTGCACGCCATCTGCGTCAAGTGCGGCTCGCTGGCCTACGTCAGCCATCGCACCGTGGCCAACGAGCGGCGCGTGCTGCTCGGCGAGACGCAGGAGTACGAGCCCCTGTGCCGCGAGTGCTACCAGCGCGCCATCAGCGAGGCAGCAGAAAAAACATCGGAATAAATTTGGCTGTTTCATTTTTTAGGCGTACCTTTGCACACGCTTTTCGAGCGATGATCCGTTAGCTCAGTTGGTAGAGCACAACACTTTTAATGTTGGGGTCTTGGGTTCGAGCCCCAAACGGATCACAGAACGAGAGAGAAAAGTCGCTGATTCCGTCAGCGACTTTTTGTATTCCCCACCCCTATGGTCGCCCAAAAGCGCACAAAGGCGGGCGTTTTTAGGCAGACTTTGGACAATTTTCACTACCTTTGCACACCGATAGCAGTGATTATCTATGGTAGAACAAGTAGAAATAACCCTCAGTTCCAAGCCAAGAGGCTTTCATCTGGTGACGGGCGAGATAGTGCGCCAGCTGCCCCCGCTGCCAAGGACGGGCATCGTCAACCTATTCTGCAAGCATACCAGCTGCGGACTGAGCATCAACGAGAATGCCGACCCGGACGTAAGGACCGATATGGAGACCATCTTCAACCGGCTGGTACCGGAGAACAGGCCAGAGTACGAGCACACAATGGAAGGCGCAGACGATATGCCCGCCCACGCAAAGTCTACGCTGAGCGGGGTGAGCCTGACCATCCCGATTACGCACGGACGCCTGAATATG
Source organism: Prevotella sp. (assembly GCA_017476785.1). GTDB lineage: Bacteria > Bacteroidota > Bacteroidia > Bacteroidales > Bacteroidaceae > Prevotella. The sequence continues at coordinate 772 of JAFUZD010000001.1, forward strand.
GGGACGTGGCAGGGCATCTATCTCTGTGAGTACAGGAACTATGGCGGAGCAAGAAGACTGGTGGCAACGATAATAGGAGAATAGAAAAGGACTGAAACCTTCATTACTGCCACTCGGAAAAGCTCAAATACTTTTGGCTTTTCCCTCGTTTTTCCGTAACTTTGCCGCCAGAAAGACAAAGGAAAGCAATATAACCTTAGAAATATGATACAGTCAATGACGGGCTACGGCAAAGCGGTCGCAGCCTACAAAGAGAAGAAAATCAACGTAGAAATCAAGTCGCTCAACTCGAAGCAACTCGACCTCTCCACCCGTATTGCCCCGCTCTACCGCGAGCGCGAGATGGAGATACGACAGATGGTTTCGGAAGCGCTGGTGCGCGGGAAGGTGGACTTCAGCATCTGGATAGAGAAAGACACACTCGTGGATGCCACGCCCATCAACGCCGCACTGGTGGAGAACTACTACCACCAGCTGCGCACCATAGCCAAGGACACGGGAATACCCGAGCCGGAGAACTGGTTCTCTACGCTCATCCGGATGCCCGACGTGCTGACGAAGACCGACGTAGAGGTGCTCAGCGACGAGGAGTGGGCCGCCGCCCGGCAGGCCATCAGCGAGGCCATCGGCCACTTGGTCAGCTTCCGCCAGCAGGAGGGAGCGGCCCTGCAGGGTAAGTTCAGCGAGAAGATTGACAACATCGAGCGGCTGCTGGGCGAGATAGAGCCGTGGGAGACGGCACGCGTGGAGAAGATACGCGCCCGCATCGTGGACGGACTGAAGACGATTCCCGAGGCTGACTACGACAAGAACCGGTTGGAACAGGAGCTCATCTACTACATCGAGAAGCTGGACATCAGCGAAGAGAAGCAGCGACTGGCCAACCACCTGAAATACTTCCGTGAGACGATGGAGGAGCCGGCAGGACAGGGAAAGAAGCTGGGTTTCATTGCGCAGGAGATGGGTCGCGAAATCAACACGACGGGTTCGAAGAGCAATCTGGCTGAGATGCAGAACATCGTGGTGAAGATGAAGGACGAGCTGGAGCAAATCAAAGAACAAGTCTTGAATGCACTATGAGGGGGAGGTTAATCATCATCAGTGCCCCGTCGGGCACGGGGAAGTCGACCATCATCGCGTGGCTGATGAAGCACGAAGAGCTGCAGCTGGCATTCTCAATCTCGTGCACCAGCCGGCCACCACGCGGAACAGAGCGCGACGGGGTGGAATACTTCTTCATCACGCCCGAGGCGTTCCGCCAGAAGATAGCCAACGACGAGTTTCTGGAGTACGAGGAAGTGTATGCCGACCGCTTCTACGGCACGCTGAAGGCACAGGTGGAACGCCAGCTGGAGGCCGGACAGAACGTGGTGTTCGACGTCGACGTGAAAGGCGGCGTGAACATCAAGAACTATTATGGCGACCGCGCACTGAGCCTCTTCATACAGCCGCCGTCGGTCGACGAGCTGCGCCGACGGCTGGAAAGCCGCGGCACGGATGCGCCCGAGGTCATCGACCAGCGCATCGCACGCGCCGCCTTTGAGCTGACCTTCGCCCCACAGTTCGACCGCGTCGTAGTGAACGACCGGCTGGAAGAGGCGGAGCAGGAAGCCTACGAAATCGTGAAAAACTTTATCGGATGATCAAGACGGGCATCTTCGGCGGGTCGTTCAACCCCATTCACCGCGGCCACGTCGCGCTGGCGCAGGCCATTCGCGAACGCGCAGGGCTGGATGAGGTGTGGATGATGGTGTCGCCGCAGAACCCGCTGAAGCGGCAGGCCGACCTGCTGGACGACGGGCTGCGCCTGCAGATGGTGCGCCGCGCCATTGCCGACGAGCCGGGACTGGCCGCCTGCGACTACGAGTTCTCGCTGCCGCGTCCCTCATACACGTGGGACACGCTGGAGCATCTGCGGAAGGACGAGCCTCAGCGGTGCTTCTCGCTCATCATCGGAGCCGACAACTGGCAGCTGTTTCCGCGCTGGTACCGGGCCGAGGAGCTGATGGACCGCTACGCACTATGGATATACCCACGGCCGGGCTACACCGTAGACGTCCGTTCACTGCCCCGCAACGCGCGCTTCATCGAAGCACCGCTGATGGACATCTCGAGCACCGAGATACGACGGCGCGTACGCTGCGGAGCACCCATCGACGAGCTGGTGCCCGCTGCCATCATCGACGACGTCAAGCAATATTATGCCGACACCGACAACCGCTAACCCGCTACGGCACCTCGCTTCCGCCTTCTGGAAGCGTGCCCGGCAGACGGCTGAGTGGGTCTTCGCGCCCATCCGGCTGAATGCGGCTTTCTTTGTGTTTCTCTTTGTGGCCGGCTATCTGTGCACGCAGCTGGAGGTGCTGCACCACAAAGGGGCCAAGCCGCCCTACGAGCTGGCCATCCCCGAGCTCTGTCTCGACCTCTACCTCCTCTGCACGCTCCTGCTACTCATTCCGCGCAGGGCGAGGAGATACGTACGCGCGTTGCTCGCTGCGGTGCTCTATGCCGTCACCATCGTTGACGTCTTCTGCTTCGTCAAGTTCAAGTCTACGCTCACGCCCACGATGCTGCTGCTGGTCGGCGAGACCAACGGCAACGAGGCGGGCGAGTTTCTGCGCAGCTACATAGGCTGGGATGTCGTGGCGTCGCCCTTAGGATGGGTGCTGCTGGTGGTGCTGGCGCATCTGCTATGGGCGTTCGTTCCCAAGCGGCTGCTCCCCACCGGAGGCCGCCCGTTGCGCCCGCTGCTCGGACTGGCCACACTGGCAATGCTCGTCTGGTCGGCCCTCACGGTGTGGCCCAACAAGCAGGCCATCCATCGGCTGATGACGAAAGAGAACATCGGCGAGGTGGAGCACGAGCTGACGCGCAAGGACAAAGCCGAGCTCTACGTCCCGCCCTACCGGCTGGCGTTCAGCATCTATGCCAACCGGCTGGCAGCCCGCCAGCTGGACCGACTGCTCAGTGTCAGTCGTGAGATGCCGCCGGCGAAGAGCTCGTTCCGCAGTCCGAACATCGTCTTCATCATCGGAGAGAGCTACAACCGCCACCACTCACAGCTCTACGGCTATGCCAAGCCCACCACTCCCCGCCAGCAAGAGCGTGCCGGGCGCGGCGAGCTGACGGCATTCACCGACGTAGTGGCCCCGTGGAACCTGACCAGCTTCGTGTTCAAGCACGTGCTCTCGCTCTATGCCGTGGGCGACTCGGCCGAGTGGTGCGACTATCCGCTCTTCCCCCAGCTGTTCCGTTCGGCCGGCTACCGCGTGACGTTCATCACCAATCAGTTCCTGCCGAAGGCCTACGAGGCCGTCTACGACTTCAGCGGCGGCTTTTTCCTCAACCATCCCGAGCTGAGCGCTGCGATGTTCGACATCCGCAACGAACGGCTCTACCGCTACGACAGCGGCGTACTGAAAGAGCTGGACAACCGCCGCGACACGCTCAGCCGCCACCAGCTGACCATCGTGCACCTGATGGGGCAGCACGTCAACTACAAAGAGCGCTACCCCAAGACACGCCGCCACCTGACGGCCGACGACTATGCTGACCGCAAGCTGACCAAGAAAGACAAGATGATACTGGCCGACTACGACAATGCCGTGCTCTACAACGACTCCATCGTAGACCAGATACTGCACCGCTACGAGCACGAAGAGGCCATCGTGGTGTATATGCCCGACCACGGCGAAGAGTGCTTCGGCAACGATATGCACGTCTACGGACGCCTGCACTCGGCCGACATCACGCGACGGCTGGCCCACGAGGAGTTTGAGATTCCATTCTGGATATGGTGCTCCGACAGCTACCGCGAGCGTCACCCCGACATCATAGCCGCTATACGAGCGGCGAAGGACCGCCCACTGATGACCGACAACGTGGCCCAGCTGCTGATGGGATTAGCCGGCATCAAGAGCCGCTATTACCGTCCCGACTACGACCTGCTCAGTCCGCAGTACAACGTCCACAGGCCGCGCATCCTCAAGCACGCCACGGACTACGACCGGCTGAGGAAGGAATAAGACTCAGCAGAACCGCCGGTCTGCACGCCCAATCCGCCCGGAAGCGGCCGACGGCCAACCCTACAAGAACGACAACCAACAGCGAACGACAAGAAGATATGAACGAAGAGAAGATACTGAACCGAGCCGAATGTTCGGCACTGCGCGGACTGGCCATTGCCGGCATCGTGCTCCACAACTACTGCCACTGGCTGGGATTTGCCGTAAAAGAGAACGAGTACCAATACTTCACGGCCAACAACGCCGGCCTGCAGCACGCACTGGCGCACCCCGACGGCCAGCTGTTCATCCATCTGCTGTCCTACTTCGGCCATTATGGCGTGCCCATATTCCTCTTCCTGAGCGGCTTCGGGCTGGTGATGAAGTATGAGAACGGCCGCAAGCCGGTGGGCTGCTGGCGCTTTGCGCGCTACAACTACCTGAAACTGCTGCGGATGATGATTGTGGGCTTCGTGGCTTTCCTGTTCGTCGATGCCATCACGCCGGGCCGTTTCCCGTTCCACTGGGACAATGTCGTGGCCCAGCTGCTGATGTACATCAACGTGCTGCCCCACCCTGACAACATCATCTGGCCCGGTCCCTACTGGTTCTTCGGCCTGATGATGCAGCTCTACCTCGTCTACCGCCTGCTGCTCTACCGCCGTCGCACGGAGTATGTGGTGCTGCTGATTCTCGGCTGCTGGCTGCTGCAAGTGTTCTGCGACCCCTTCGGCGAGACGCTCAACCGCCTGCGCTACAACTGCATCGGCGGGATGCTGCCCTTCGGAGCCGGCATCATCATCGGCCGACTGGGCCAACTGAAGCCCGTCACTCACCACTCGCGCCGCTTCTGGGCAGTGCTGCTGGTGGCCGCCGCTGCCCTCACGCTGCTGATGTGCTTCAGCTATCAGTCGTGGTTCTGGGTGCCCGTGATGGTTATCACGACGGCCGTCGCCATCGTCAAGCTGCTGCCCGCCAGCTGGCTCAACGCACTGGTATGGCTCGGGGGGCTGTCGGCCGCGCTGTTTGTCTCCCACCCCATTGCCCGTAAGGTGTTCATTCCGCTCAGCCGCCGGGGCGACCCCTACGACGGACTGATGCTCTACGTCATTGCAGCCATCGCCATCGCGTGGCTGACGAAACTCGTCATCGACCGCATTCCCAAACCCAAACTCGACCCAGAACAATGAACCGCTACGCTTCTGTCATCAAGATTATCCGGCCCCATCAGTGGATTAAGAACGCCTTTGTGTTCCTGCCGATGTTCTTCGGCGGGTCGCTCACCGACACGGCCGACATCACAGCCTCGGCCATCACGTTCGTTGCCTTCTGCTTCGCCGCATCGGCCATCTACTGCTTCAACGACATCTTCGACGTAGAGGCCGACCGGCGCCATCCCGTCAAGTGCCACCGCCCCATCGCTTCGGGAGCCGTCAGCACGCAGCAGGCCTACGTGCTGATGGGGTTGATGCTGGGGTTGGCAGCCGGCAGCATCGGCCTGTTGCCCAGCCACAAGGCCGACGTTGGGCTCATCATCGCAGGCTATGTAGCCCTGAACATTGCCTACTGCGCCCGGCTGAAGGACTATGCCATCATCGACGTGTGCACGGTGGCATTCGGTTTCGTGCTGCGCATCATTGCCGGCGGCGTGGCTACCGAGGTAGTGCCCAGCCGCTGGCTGGTGCTGATGACCTTCCTGCTCACGCTCTTCCTCTCGTTTGCCAAACGGCGCGACGACGTGCTGCGGATGCAGCAGACGGGAGAGCCGCCACGCAAGAACACCAGCCGCTACAACCTGACGTTCATCAATCAGGCCATCACCATCACGGCCGCCGTGACGCTGGTGTGCTATATCCTCTACACGGTGTCGCCCGAAGTGACCGGCCGCCTGCACAACGACTACATCTACCTAACTACCATCTTCGTCATCATCGGCCTGCTGCGCTACATCCAGATAGCCGTGGTCGACGAGAAGAGCGGCGACCCGACGAAGGTGATGCTGCACGACCGCTTCACGCAGCTGGTCGTGGCCGCGTGGATACTGACCTTCCTCTTCATCATCTACCTTAACTGAAGCTATGCAGCACATCCACGCTTTCGACTTTGACGGCACACTGACCAGCCGCGACACGCTCATCGCGTTCATCCGCTTCGGGTGCGGACGGCGCCGGCTATGGCTGGGACTGCTGCGCTTCTTGCCGATGCTCGTCGCAATGAAGCTGCACTGCTATCCCAACTGGAAGTCCAAGCAGCGCGTGTTCACCCATTTCTTCGGCGGAATGGAACAGCACGACTTCACTGCCCTCTGCCAGCGTTTTGCCGCCGAGCATACCCATCTGATGCGGCCAGCCGCCATCGCCACGCTGCGAGAGATTCAACAAACGGGCCACCCCATCGTCATCATCAGTGCATCGATTGACGACTGGGTGCGCCCGTTTTTCGCATCCCTACACATCGAGGCCGATGTCATCGGCACACAAGTGGAGGTGATTGACGGACGGCTGACGGGGCGATTCAGCACACCCAACTGCTACGGTGCCGAGAAAGTGAGGCGGCTGTTGGAGCACTACCCCGACCGCAAGAGCTACACACTCACGGCTTATGGCGACAGCAGAGGCGACCGCGAGCTGCTGGCCGAGGCTGACGAAGCGCACTACAAGCCTTTTAATTGAGAATTAAGAATTGAAAATTGAGAAATGAGAATACTGGGCAACGTCATCAACATATTCCGCATCCGACCCGCTGAACGGCGGGCTGGAGCCATCGCATTGGCAGCCATCGTGGCACTCAACATCTTGTTTGTCCACAAGATGGCCCCCAAACTGACACCGTTGGTCAGCGACGCCGAGATGACGCGCCGCGTGCTCAAATACTTCCACATCTCAGGCTTCGACCCCATCACGCTCATCACCGTCTCGGCGTGGAGCGACGGCTACAACGTCTATCGCCATCCGCTACTGGCATTCCTCATCTATCCGCTCTACGCGCTCAACCAGCTGTGCGAGTGGGCGTTCGGAATCGACTGTGCCCTCTTCATCGTGGCCGTCCTGATGACGGTCTGCGCGTTCTACTCGTTTCTCTTTGTCCGCCGCATCTTCACTGACGTGATGCAGCTGTCCCCACTCGATGCCAACCTGCTCTCGGCACTGATGTTCTCGTTTGCATACGTAATGCTCATCACGTTCATCCCCGACCACTTCGGGTTCTCAATGACAATGCTGCTCATTGTGCTCTGCGTGGCGGGCCTGCGAATCCGCAAGAAGAAGGAGATACCGCTCTGGCAAATGGTGATTCTCTACATCTTCACCACGGGAGTCACCACGACCAACAGCGTCAAGATAGCACTGGCCCAGCTGTTCACCAACGGCTGGAAGCGCTTCTTCCACCCGCGCAACCTGCTGCTGGGCCTCATCGTCCCCTCGCTGGCCCTGTGGACGTTCTGCCAGTTTGAGTACAAGACGTTTGTCGTTCCGCAGGAAAAGGTGAAGCACGCCGCCATTGCCAAGCGCAAGGCCGCCCGCGAGCAACGGATGGCTCAGCTGCGCAGTGAGTACGAACAGGGCGACTCGGCCACGCGCGCACGCTTATATAAATATGTGAAGCCCCGCCCCAAGCGCGTCAAGATGGGCAAACCGATGAAGAACGAAGGCTTCCTCAAGTGGACCGACGTCTCCACCTCGCGCTGGCAGACAGTCACGGAAAACCTCTTCGGCGAGAGCATCCAGCTGCACCGCCGCCATCTGCTGGGCGATGTGCTGATGTTCCGCCCGATGTTCGTCAGCTACGACTGGGCCGTCAACTATGTCGCCGAAGGGCTGCTCGCCGTGCTCTTCCTCGCCGGCATCTGGTACGGTCGCCGCTCGCGCTTCCTCTGGCTGGCACTGGCGTGGCTGTCTACCGACCTGCTGCTCCACCTCGGACTGGGCTTCGGCATCAACGAGGTCTACATTATGGCCCCCCACTGGCTCTTCGTCATTCCCATCAGCATCGGCTACATCCTGCTCCACGTCCGCGGCCGTCAGCTCGCAGCCGTACGCAGCCTGACGGGCCTGCTCACCCTCTGGTTCTACTGTTACAACGGCTGGCTGCTCGTCGGTTTTCTCCTGAAACCGCTTTGAGGAGCCCCCAAAGAAAGCAAGAATTTGGCCGTTCAGGCAAAATTTCGCCCCGTCTGTTGTGGCTTTTTGAATAAAAATGTTTACTTTTGTGCCACAATTCGACTAACACACCATTAAATTTAGAAACGATATGAATAAGGTTAAGACGACAACAATGGCACTGCTGATGATGACCGCAGTGCCCGCAGCAGCACAGTTTAACTTAGGTAAGGCAGCCAGTGGCGCACTGAAAAGCGTGCAGGCCATTACCCTCTCTGACGAAGAGATGATGGGCTATGCCAAAGAATCAGTAAGATGGATGGACGAGCACAATCCCGTGTGCGCAGAAGACGACCCCTACACCGTTCGGTTGCGCCACCTGACCGAGGGACTGACCGACGTAGAGGGCATACCCCTCAACTTCAAAGTGTACCGTGTCATCGACGTCAACGCCTTCGCCTGCCCCGACGGAAGCGTGCGTGTATTCTCTTCGCTGATGGACATTATGACCGACGACGAGCTGCGCGGCGTGATTGGCCACGAGATTGGCCACGTGGCACTGAAGCACTCTAAGAAAGCCTTCCGCACGGCCCTGATGGCCGGTGCAGCCAAGGACCTCGCTGCCTCGGCCAACGGACGCGTGGCGGCACTGACCGACTCGCAGCTGGGCGAGCTGAGCGAGAGCCTTATCAACGCCCAGTTCTCGCAGAAGCAAGAGAGCGAGAGCGACGACTACGGCTACGAATACCTGAAGCGTTGCGGCAAGAACCCGTGGGCCATCGCACTGGCCTTTGAGCGGTTGCAGCAACTGGAGCAGGAGGCCGGCACGGGCAGCCAGTCTAAGATGCAGAAGATGCTGAGCACGCACCCCGACCTGCAGAAGCGCATCACCAAGATGAGCAAGCGCGCCCAGAAAGACGGCATAGCCCGCCCCGACAATCAGTAACGCCCACAGACAAGCACCAAAGGCGACAAATTCAGATGCCACCCACGATGCGCATCAGAATTTGTCGCCTTTTCTTTTGGCCGTTTCGTTTCTTTTCCGTATCTTTGTAGCCAGACCATAAAGCTATAACCATTAACGAAGAATGAGGAAAAGGATCTTCGCTATTTTCATTATGCTTTGTGCCGTAGTGCTCGGCGCAAAAGCAGACAATCTGGGCTACTCCAAGTACCACCCACTCATCGTGGGGCTCGACCTCGACTACGCCCCGCTGCAATACGTCAATAGCGACGGACTGCCGCAGGGCTATGACGTGGAGTTCACGCAAGAGCTGATGGAGCGCCTCAACATTCCCTACACATACAGCCCCAACACGTGGTCCAACATCTCGGGCGACGTACTCAGCGGCCGCGTGGACCTCGCGATGATGGTCTACTCGCCCTACCGCAAAGACCTGATTAACTACTCACGTGCCGTCTTCCGCCTCTACTACCAGATAGTCTTCCGCGAAGACAGCGAGCTGAAGTTCGACGTGCGCAACCTCTCCGGCAAGTCAATAGCCTATATGGCGTCGCGCCCGCTGACCGACACGCTGACCCGCGTCGGTGCCCAGCTCAACGTCGTGCGCGATTTGCCGAAAGCCATCGTCGAGCTATCCAAGGGCAAATACGATGCCGTCATCTGCTTCCGCTACCAAGCCAAATATCTCATCAGCCAGTACAAGCTGAAGAACCTCGAGACGCAGGACCTGACGCTCACGCCGCGCGAATACTGCTACGTGAGCCACAACAAACAGCTCATCGACGCCATCAACGTGCAGCTGGAGCTGATGGAGCGCGACGGTACGATTACGAACATCTACGGCGACGTGACGTCGCAGTTTGGCGGTCTGACCATCCCCACGTGGGTGTGGTATGTGCTGGCGGCCATTGTGCTCATATCGCTCGTCATCATCGTGGTCATCCAGTACCGCCACCAGAAACAGCTGCGCCGCGAGATGGAGCGCGCCCAGCTGAGCGAGCGGATGAAGACCGTCTTCCTCGGCAACGTGAGCCACGCCCTGCACACGCCGCTCAATGCCATCATCGGTTTCAGCGACCTGCTGCAGTCGTCGGGCGAGGGCGACATCTCCTTCAGCGAACGGCAGGAGCTGCTGGGCATCATCAATACCAACGGCAAGCAGCTGCTCTACTTCATCAACGAGCTGCTGCAGCTGTCGGACATCGAGGGCAACAAGCTGCAGCTGAACCGCATCGAGGCCGACATACGCCTACTGATGGAGGAGTACCGCCGCGAGACGGAGCCACTGCTCCACAAAGGCGTCAGCATACAAATAGAGAGCCCGCACGCCCTCTGCATCACCACGCTCGACACCAACCTGATGCGACAGGTGATGACCCAGTTCCTCACCAATGCCGCCAAGCACACGCAGCAGGGCAGCATCACCATCCGCTATGCCAAGGAGAAGGAGGGCCTGCACGTCAGCGTCACCGACACGGGCGAGGGAGTGCCCGAGAGCCTGCGCGAAAACATCTTCGGACTGCTTATCGACAAGAACACTTTCATACAGGACGAGACACCCGGACTGGGACTGACCATCTGCAAAGCCATCATAGACCACGTGGGCGGCCGCATCGGCGTCACGTCGGAGACGGGCAAAGGCTCGCGCTTCTGGTTCTGGGTGCCCTGCGAAATAAAAACCGAATAACAAGAGATGAACACTACAAGACGATGGATGACCGCCTGTATCATTGCGGTCATTTTTTATGGCTCACTGATGGCACAGCAGCCCGTGGGCGACATTGCCCGGCAGATGGTGCCGGGATGGAATCTGGGCAACACGTTCGAGGCCGTGGAGGTGAGCACCAACACGGGCGGGCAGACCACGTGGCACCAACCCGTCACCACCCGTGCACTGATTGACTACGTAGCCCAGTTGGGCTTCCGCTCCATCCGCATCCCGTGCAGCTGGGTCACGGCCCACCGCAAAGACGGGCACATAGACCGGCAGTGGATGGCCGAGGTGAGGCAGACCGTCGACTGGTGTCTCGACGCAGGGCTCTACGTGCTGCTCAACGACCACTGGGACGGCGGATGGCTGGAGCGCAGCTTCAGCCACACGAACGACTCCATCGTCGACCGCAACATTGCCACCCTGCAGAGCATCTGGACCGAGATAGCCACCGAGTTCCGCGACTACGACGCCGACCGTCTGCTCTTTGCCGGAGCCAATGAGCCCGACGTCCAGACGGCCGAGCAGTGCGCCGTACTGATGCGCTACCATCAGGCCTTCGTCGATGCCGTGCGCGCCACGGGCGGCAACAACCGTCAGCGCGTGCTCGTCGTGCAGGGACCGTCGACCGACATCGACAAGACCCACCGCTGGATGCAGGGACTGCCCATCGACCCCACGCCCCACCGCCTAATGGTAGAGATTCACTACTACACGCCCTATCAGTTTGCCGATATGCGCGAGGATGCCGACTGGGGACGTATGTTCTTCTATTGGGGCGAAGGCAACCACGTGGCCGGTTCCACGCGCAACAGCACGTGGGGCGAAGAGGCCTTTGCCCGCGAGCAGATGCAGAAGATGCGCCGCCAGTTCACCAGCCGCGGCGTGCCCGTGATAATGGGTGAGTATGCCGCCAAGCTGCGCACAATGCCCGAGGGCGAGAGTCAGGAGTGCCACGAAGCTTCGGCAGCCCGCTACTTCGAGGTGGTCACGCGCTACGCCGTCGAGGCAGGCATCGTACCGATGGTGTGGGACACGGGCGAGCTCATAGACCGCACCCACCTGCGGCTGAACAACCGATTTGCCTATGATGCCATCATAAAAGGGATAAGCCAGTGAGGCTTATCCCTTTTGTTGTTATCTGCCATTCGGCTGCCTATTTCGACGTCAGCCGCTCTATCACCGACATACAGTGGTCGCGATTGACCGGCTTCGACAGAAAGTCGTCGCATCCGGCCTCCAGTGCCTGCGCGCGGTCGCTGTCGAAGGCATTGGCCGTCAGTGCCACGATGGGCAGCTCAGGATGCTTGGCCTTAATCTGCTTGGTAGCCTCCAATCCGTCCATCACGGGCATCTTCAGGTCCATCAGCACGAGGTCGATGTCGCCCTGCTCTACCCGCTCTACGGCCTCAAGCCCGTTGACGGCACGCACATATTCATAGTTCTTCTTAAGGATGTAAGTCATCAGCGTGAAGTTACTGTCATTGTCCTCAGCCACTAAGATTCTCTTCATATTACCAGTTCCTCTTGATTGTTTTGTCCGTTCGTTTTCTTAATTAAATACAAAAGTAAGACTTTTATTTGAAAATCCTTCCTGTTCTGCAACTTTTTAACTAATTTTGTCGGAAGAAATATTAACTACTAAAGAATTGGATTGATGAAAAAGAGAATTCTCACTTGTGCTGTCGCCCTGACGACAGCACTGGCATCCATCGCCCAAACCCACGTGATGGACGTAAACACGAAGAAGCCGGGGGCACCCATTCAGCCCACGATGTACGGTCTGTTCTTCGAAGACATCAACTATGCCGCCGACGGAGGTCTGTACGGCGAACTGGTCAAGAACCGCTCGTTTGAGTTTCCGCAGCCGCTGATGGGCTGGCAGGCCTTTGGCCGCGTAGAGCTGAAGGACGACGGTCCCTTTGAGCGCTGCCCACACTACGTGGTGCTGTCGGACCCGGGTCATCAAGAGCGCCGCACGGGTTTGGTGAACGAGGGCTACTTCGGCATCGGTGTCGTCAAAGGCGAGCAATACCGCTTCTCCGTATGGGCTAAGGCCCTGAAAGACTCCGCCGCCATCCGCGTGCAGCTCATCGACGAGGCCTCGATGGGCGAGAAGCAGGAGTTTGCCGAGCAGGAGCTCCGCATCACTTCGGGCGAGTGGCAGAAGTACACCGTCACGCTGACGGCTCCGCTGACACACAACAAAGCCAAGCTGCGCATCTTCCTCAAAGGAACGGGAGCCGCAGCACTGGAGCACATCTCGCTCTTCCCCGTCAACACCTTCAAAGGGCGCGAGAACGGCCTGCGCCGCGACTTGGCCCAAGCACTGGCCGACTCCCATCCCGGCATCTTCCGCTTCCCCGGCGGATGCATCGTTGAGGGCACCGACCTGCAGACGCGCTACCAGTGGAAGAACAGCATCGGACGCGTGGAGAACCGCCCGCTCAACCAGAACCGCTGGGAGCACACTTTCGACTATCGCTACTATCCCGACTACTACCAGAGCTACGGACTGGGCTTCTTTGAATACTTCCAGCTGTGCGAGGACATCGGTGCCGAGCCGCTGCCCGTGCTCAACGTGGGTATGGCCTGCCAGTATCAGAACTGGGAGCAGGAGGGAGCCCACGTGCCCCTCGACAGCCTGCAGCCCTACATTCAGGACTGTCTCGACCTCATCGAGTTTGCCAACGGACCGGCCGACAGCCAGTGGGGACGCATCCGCGCAGAGATGGGCCATCCCGAACCGTTCAATATGAAGTTCCTCGGCATCGGCAACGAGCAGTGGGGCGAGTTCTTCTACCAGCGACTGGCTCCGTTCACCGAGGCCGTGCGCGCCAAGTATCCCGACATCAAGATTGTGGGAACGAGCGGCCCCGTGCCCGAGGACGTGCCCGACGACACGTATAAGTTTAGCGAGGGATGGAAGGCTATGGGACGGCTGAAGGCCGACCTCGTGGACGAGCACTACTACCGCAACGAGCAGTGGTTCCGCAGCCACGGCCTGCGCTACGACACCTACAACCGCAAAGGCCCGAAGGTGTTTGCCGGCGAATATGCCTGCCACGGCGACGGCAAGAAGTGGAACCACTACGAGACGAGCATCCTCGAGGCGGCTATGATGACGGGCTTCGAGCGCAATGCCGACGTGGTGTGGATGACCACGCCCGCCCCGCTCTTCGCCCACGTGGAGGGATGGCAGTGGCGCCCCGACCTCATCTGGTACGACAACACCCGCGTGTTCAAGACCGTGAGCTACTACGTGCAGCAGATGTACGCTATGAATCCGGGCACCCACGTGCTGCCGCTGACGATGCAGAAGCAGCCCGTGGCCGGACAGCAGGGGCAGGACGGGCTCTTTGCCACCGCTGCCGTAGACAACCGGACAGGCTATCTGATTGTGAAGGTGGTGAACACGTCGGACAAGAAGCAGCCCATCAGCCTCAACCTCATCGGACTGAAGGGCGAGCGCACCGCACAGACGCTGACCCTGCAGCACGACGGACTGGACGACGAGAACACGCTGGACCAGCCTGCCCTCATCCAACCCGTAGAGGGAACGGTGCAGTGCACGGCCGGCCTGAAGCAGCAGACCACGCTCAACGACGAGCTGGCTCCGATGTCGTTCCGCCTCTACCGCATCAAGAAATAACTGCACTGCCCGGCTGAACCCACCGTTCAGCCGGGCAGCAACGGCCATTCACAAACACAAAGCGCCCCTCCCCGTCAGGCCATATCGGCCGAAAGGGAGGGGCGCTTTGCGTTTCCGCCATTGTTTCGCAGCCTCCGGAGCATCACTCCCCAGCCTCGGGAGCATCGCTCCGCGGCCTCCGGAGAAAAGCTCCGCGGCCTTCGGAGCAATACTCCCAAGGCCGCGGAACAGAGCAGGAACGACTCAATAAGCTACTTGGTCGCGTGAAAGGACGAAGTCGTTAGCCCACAATGTCCACGTAGGCATCGCTGGGATACCACTTCATTCCCTCCGTCAGCGGCTGGTTCCACGCACCACTCGGAGTACGTCTATCGCATCAAGAGGTAGCGGCGCGCCATCCTCACAGCAAATTCAAGCTGTTATTCAACGAATTTAGGCTATAATCCGTCGGATTATAGCCTAAATTCTTCTCAATCCATTGTCGTTTGCAAAAAAAGAATTATCTTTGCAAACGAAAAGGAGATATAACTATGGCATTAGCAATCAAGGCAATACCGACGCTGTACGGCGACGCAGCCCGCCGCTTCCACGAAATGGCGGACGAGACCGAGCGCAAATATGACCAGTGCCCGAAGCGAGACATCACCGCAGACCCTCGCTACCGCGCAATGCGCAGGATACTCGAAAGGTCGGCCATCACTTATTAGGACACAATGGCATTTCTTGAGGAAAACTGCGTACTCAATATGCTGACGGAAGACATTCTGGCCGAATGTCATCCGTTTTTGTGTGGTGATGAGGATATGGACGAGTTCTTCCAGAAAGACGCACTTGCCTATACCCGCTACAGAATGGGAAAGTCGTATTGTTTCCGGATGAAAGATGACAGGAAGAGTATCGTAGCCTGCTTCACCGTTTCGAACGACAGCATACGTATCTACGACTTGCCCAGCAACCGCCGAAATGCAATGTGGGGTATAACCAACCGTGAAAAGATGCTCACCCGCTATCCCGGCGTGCTTATAGGCCGCTTGGCCGTTGCATCACAGTTCTCGGGTAAGGGCATCGGTTCTGATGTTCTGGATTTTATACGTATGTGGTTTCTTGACGAGGCCAACAAGACGGGATGCCGCTTTGCCATCGTGGATGCAAAGAATGAGCCAAACGTTCTGCGATTCTATGAGCATAACGGCTTTAGGCCTTTATTCCCACGTGAGATTGACGAGGACTTCTATACCAAGCCGCCGAAAGGCGACCAAGAAAAGGCCGATCGCCAACAGCACCCCCGAAAACTAAGAACACGGCTGATGTTCTGTGATTTGCTGGAATACCCCCAAACCAGCCGCTTGAATAAACGCCGCTAATAAGCTACTTGGTCGCGTGAAAGGACGAAGTCGTTAGCCCACGCCTCCTGCCACCAACCGACGTCGGCATTGCCGTGGTCAGTAGAGAGGAAGGCGGGCGAAGACGGATTGTTGGTGCGGTCATAGTCGTACCACGGCATTGCAAACAGCCACTTGGCACCGGCGGTCCACTGGCTGCCCAGCGTTGCCACATTGCCACACTCGGTGAGGGCAATCAGCTTGCCCGGGCACTGCTGCGCCAGAAACCGATAATAGTCGGCATAGCAGGACTGCGCACTGGATACATTGTACACGTCGTAGCCCACAATGTCCACGTAGGCATCGCCGGGATACCACTTCATTCCCTCCGTCAGCGGCTGGTTCCACGCCGAAGCGGGTGTCCACGCCCAGAGCAGATTGTCCAGCCCGGCAGCCTCAAACCGCTCGAACATCAGCTGCCACAGCTGCTTGCAGGCCTCAGCGTCGCGTCCCCACCAGAACCACTGGCCGCCGGCTTCGTGCAGCGGCCGCCAGATTACGGGGATGTGCTTGTCCTTCAGCAGCTTCAGATAAGCAGCTATCTGGTCTATGTCGCTCACCATCTGCCGGTATTCCGACGAGCTCGTATCGGTAATCTTGCGCACGTCGAAGTTGGTGTCGCTGGCATAGAACGCATAGCTGCCGGCCGTCTTTGCCGGCACGTTCCAGTGCCACATTGCGGCCACGATGCCGCCAGCAGCGTGCCACGCCTCGACCACGTCTGTATTAGTATAGTCTATCCACCCACCCTTCGTCGACCACACGTGGTGGATGAAGTCGAAGCAGTTGATGGCCGGCCAGCGACCCGTATGCTGATAGACCCACTGGGCCTCGCTCGTGTTCCAGTTGACGCAGGCCATCGTGCCCGAGAGCAACTGGCGGCCGTTGATGGCGTTGAGGTAGCTGAGCAGCCGCTCGGCCTCGGGCGAACGCTGTCTGTCGGCAGGAGCCGGTTCCTCGGTCGGTTCCTCGGCCGCCGCACCGCCGCCGTCGTCGGTATTGCCACCGGTATTGTCGTCGTCAGCACCGGCACTGCCGTCGGTCTGTACTGGCTGTGCGGGCACCTCGGGTTGCGGTTCGTCATCGCCGCCGCAGCCACACGTAGCCAGCAGGAAGAGGCTGACAAAGAGCAGTTGGGTAAGTCTCATCGCGTATTACTTTTCAAGTTGAATGGTCAGTTGATGCGTGCGCAGGCCGTCCGATGTGCAGCTCATGCGCAGCTGTCCGGCAGCCGTGCCGCTCTGCACCAGCACCTGTGCCAGCCCGTTGAAGGCCGGTATCTGGAAGCGTTTGCAGTCGCGCTCCGTCGGATGGTCGGCACCCGGATACGACGGGTCGCCGTTGCCCACGCCGAGGATGTGTCCCTCGCCCTCCAGCTGGAACGTCAGCAGCGGGCAGGCATCGGGCACGACACGCCCTTTGGCATCTACCACGCTGACCGTCAGCACGGCCACGTCGCGGCCGTCGGCCGTAATCGTCGTGCGGTCGGCAGCCAGCTGTACGGCAGCGGCTGGCTTCGTGGTCTCAATGGTCTCGGTCAGGATGCGCTTGCCGTTCTTATAGCCCGTGGCCACCACGCGGCCCGGCTGGTAGGTGGCACGCCACTTCAGATGACCGTTGCGCGGCATCTTCTGACGGCCCAGCTTGCGGCCGTTGACCGTCAGCTCTACCTCGTCGCAGTTGCTGTAAGCCCAGAGTTCCACCTCCTCGCCCTCGTGCCCCTGCAGGTTCCAGTGGGGGAAGACGTGGAGCACGGGCTCATCGGTCCACCACGACTTGAGATACCACGCCTCGTCTTTCCAGAATCCACAGTAGTCCAAGATGCCAAACTCCGACTCGTGGGCAGGGAATTTCAGCGGGTTGGGCTCGCCCCGATAGTCGAAGCCGGTCCAGAAGAAGCAGCCTGCCGCCCAGTCGTGGTCGGCATAGAACTGCCAGCCGCGCTCAATGACGTTCTCCACGCCCGGCTCGGTGCCGCGGTTGATTGCCGGCATACGGCCGGGGTGCTGCGCATCGCTGAAGTAGACACCGCGCGTGCCGCAGCCCGTCGTCTCCTCCGTCCCCACAATCTTCCAGTCGGGATGCTGCTGCCGGCGGTTCTCTACGTCGTTCTGCACGATGTAGTTATAGCCCACCACGTCCAGTCCTTTGATGAGCTCCGTGCCGCCGGCATTGGCCACCGTCGAGGGGCGCGTGGGGTCCAGCAGGCGGGTGTACTCGCGCATTGCGGCGGCCAAGCGCGTTCCCTGCACGCTGTTCTCTATGCCCCACTCCTCGTTGCCGTCGCTCCAGAGGATGACGGAGGGGTGGTTGCGGTCGCGCCGAATCATCCGTTCCAGCAGGCGCAGATGCTCGTCGTTGATGCCCATCAGACGGTTCTCGTCGATGACGAGGATGCCCTCGCGGTCGCAGATGTCGAGCTGGGCGGGTGTCATCGGGTTGTGCGAGGCACGATAGGCATTGCATCCTATCTGCTTCAGCTGACGGATGCGCCACGCCATCAGGGCTTCGGGCAGGGCGGCCCCTACCCCAGCGTGGTCTTGGTGCATATTGACGCCCTTCAGCTTGAGCGGCTGACCATTGAGCAAGAAGCCGCGGTCGCAGTCAAAACGAATGTCGCGCAGGCCAGTAGTGGTCGTATAGACATCGGTCACGCGGCCGTCGACCGTCACCGTGGTCTCCACCTGATAGAGATAGGGAGCCGCGGGACTCCACAGGCGGGGCTGGCTGACGGTGAGCGTCTGGGCACTGGCAGCCGTCTGCTTGGCACTAAGCGTCAGGTCGGCTCCCGGTGTGCGCGCCACCTCTTTCCCCTCGGCATCCAGCAGCCGGTGGACAATATGGCAGGTCTGCTGCTGCAACGAGCTGTTGCTGACCTCAGCATCGACGTGCAGCACGGCCGTGGTGTAGGGCTGCTGCAGGTCGGCATAGACGAAAGTGCCGAAGGGAGCCACGCCCACGGCGGCCCGCTTCTCCAGCCACACGTCGCGGTAGATACCGGCTCCCTCGTAGAACCAGCCCTCCTCGAGCGAGGCGTCGGCACGCACGCAGATGAGGTTGTCGCCGCCATAGTTGGCATATTCGGTGATGTCGTAGACCTGCGTGGCATAGCCGCTGGGCTCGGTGCCCATATAGAAGCCGTTGAACCATACGGTGGCATTGCGGAAGATGCCGTCGAAGCGCAGCTGCAAGTGCTTGCCGAGGTCGGCCTCGTCAAGGTGAATCAGCTTGCGATACCAGCCCACGCTGGTCTCGGGGTAGCGATAGCCCACGGTCTTATAGCCGTGCGAATGGCTGGCCAGCGAGTCGTAGGGCAGCGTAGTCACCCAGTCGTGGGGGACACTGACCGTCTGCCAGTCGGCATCATTGAACTTGATGGCGTAGGGACCTTCGTTGTGCAGGGAGTTGGCCTTAGTCAGATAGTTGAAATACTCCGTACCACACCCGAAGTCTTTCTGCGGGTCGGCAGCATTGCCTAAGGCAAAGTGCCAGCCGTCGGTCAGCCTCACACACTCGCGCACGCTCTGTGCGCCTGCCGTCGTCAGCGTCCAAGCAGCAACGGCCATCAGCATCAGTCGTTTTAAGTTTTTCATATTTTCCTGTCAGTAGTTGATGGGACAAAGGTACGGAAAAACGGGCGCACTACAAAAAGAATAGCTATTTTTCTTTCATACAGACGGATTCTCTGTTTTTTGTCGTACCTTTGCAGATGATTAACGAAACGGAAAGAAATGGGGCTCAAGAGACTGATTATATTCGACTTTGACGGAACACTGGCCGACACTCGGCGGAACATCGTGCTAACGATGCAGCAGACAATGACGGAACGACACTTGCCCGTGGCAGACGAGGCAGCCTGCGCAGCAACCATCGGCCTACCGCTGGACGACTGTTTCCGGCAGATCTATCCTCACCTAACCGATGAAGAAATCGCAGCGTGCGCCGCCGTCTATCGCCGTCTCTTCGAGGTGAACAAGAAGAAGCTGGTGCCATCCCTGTTTCCTTACGTCAGGGAAACGCTGCAAAGACTCCACCAGCAGGGCTACGTACTCACCATCGCCTCGTCGCGTTCGTCTGCTTCGCTGAACGACTTCCTGCGCGATATGAATCTTTCCGCCTACATCTCGTACATTGTCGGTGCGGACGACGTGACCGATGCCAAGCCTCACCCAGAGCCTGTGTTAAAGACGCTGAAGGCACTTGGCATCCCTGCCAGCGAAGCATTGGTAGTAGGCGATATGCCCGTGGACATTATGATGGGGCGCAACGCCGGCACCCAGACGTGCGCCGTGACATACGGCAACGCCACCCGCCAGCAACTGGAAGCGGCAGGTGCCGACTTCATCATAGACAATATGAAAGAACTGATTGAACATCTACGTTGAACATCGGAAGCGTTTCGGAGTGATATGATAAAAGAGCTATTTTTAGTAGGAGTCGGCAGTGGCATCGGTGGCATCTGCCGTTACCTTATTTCCCTTTTAATGGGGCATATACATAATGGTTTCCCTTGGGGAACTTTTGTGGTCAATGTTACTGGGTGCCTGTTGATAGGAATCTTATGGGGAGTAACAAGCCGCTTCCAAAACTCAGCCTCAGCCTTTTCGTTATTGTTTATGGTTGGCTTTTGTGGTGGTTTTACCACATTCTCAACGTTCTCAAAAGAGGGCGTGCTATTGTTGCAAGCCCATCATTATACCTTATTTCTGCTCTACTTCGCAGGAAGCGCATTGCTGGGCATTTTAGCGGTTGCTCTGGGATATATGGCAACCAAGTGAATTCTAATTATATGCCACAATAGCACAAAGAAAAAAATCATATCCGATGTGATAAAAAGAAGTGAGGACTTAACCGCTGCGTCGTGGTCAAGTCCTCATCATACGGAGGCAGAAAAGTCCGGTAAAAAAGCGTGTTCCGCGAGCATATTATTTCGCACACTCTGACAACACTCTGACGCTATAAAGGCACATACATCTTCCCAAACAAACAAGTTTTTTCCGAATACGTGCTGTAATTCGGGGAAAATGTGTAATTTTGCAACCGTGCTTCGTAAGAGGCACGTACATTCGATTGCTCAATTTCCCGTTCGAATTAGCACCTCAATAGAGAAAGAGAGCAAAACCATATTACTATTGGAGTATGCGTATAAGCGCAGACTTCAACCATAAGTAATATGGGGCCGTGCTAAGCCTGAACGGGAATATGGATGGAGCTGCGCTTTCTTTTTGCTCGATAGTTAGTGCTGCCCTCTGAAAGAGAGATAGGAAACAGTATTAACTTTCAAAAAATTCAGCTATTATGGAGATTAAGAAAAAATGTTTTTGGAGTTTGCTGCCCCTTATATTGGCAGCAATGGTAAGTTTGAGCCTCTCGTCTTGTGGCGACGACGATGACGACGATGGTGGTGGTCTGGGTAACGGGCTGAAGGGTTGGTATACAGACCTTAATGCGGTTGCCAAGCAATCAGATTTCAACATTATCAATGAAGCGATTTACAATGGAGAAGTGCTGTCTTCATATCGCTATGGCGGGCAGACACACACTTATGTTGCATCTCGTGACCTTTTCATTGACGGTGATGGAATGTATAATGACTCTGATGCTCATTTTGGAAGGTTGCGCTTTACTATTCCAACACCTATTGTAGCCATTAGGATTTTGGATGACCAAACCCTCATCTCTTATAATCCAATGTTATACATAGACGATGCGAGTTCAGAAGATGCCGTCTACAGACTTTATGCCGGTCCTGTTTTCGGAAATATGACTTACTATGGCAGTGGCTCGTATTACACATATGTAAAGGTTGAGAACAAAATTATCGTATCAAATGGTGACATTTATACGGTTATTGATGGTGGACTGATAAAGGATGGAAGCTCTTCTAAGTGGAGCAAATATGACCCAACAAAAAGAAACTAAAGTATAACCCTTATAAATTAGAGAAAAATGAAAAAGCATCTGATGAACTGGATGACCATTCTGATGGTCGTAATCGTGAGTGTTGGTTTCGTGTCGTGTGGTGGTGATGATGACGATAACGACAACAATAACAATAAACAGGTTGAAGAAGGAACGACCACATCTATATCTATTATTGGGACCTGGCGCAACTCTTGGGGTGATGGACCGAGGGGATACACAGCTTACTCCTTCTTCGATGACGGAACTGGTTTAATGTTTGACGGTGGCAATGGCGCAGAACGCTTTACCTATTCTTTCAATTCCCAGACAAAAATTGTAAGTATCGAATATAGTGAATACGATAAAGAGCAAATGACGGTTTCCCAAATCACATCAAATGTTTTGGTTATGGATGGCGATGAATACAAAAAAGTGGAGCTTACCAATGCTATGCTGATTCTCGGAGAATGGTATTTGCACGTAGGAGGAATAAACACTGATGGCGTTGAAGGGAAAGGGACAAGAGTTGTATTCTCGGCAGACTGGAATGAGGAAGGAACAGGAACCTATGAAGCCAAAGACTATTACAACGATGATGCCATAGACGAATGGGATTACTCGTTCTCCGGATTGAGTGGAACAGTCAGTGGTACTTGGTCGATTACAGGCAATAGGCTGTCTATAAAAGGGGCTTCTCAGATTGCAGGTGAATATATTATCGAAGGTCTTGTGGTAAATGGATGCCGTCTAGTAAGAGCAAGCAATCCTGATGAGTATCCTTATCTGCTCGGTGGATGGCATCAAAGATAATAGGCAAATGGTGTTGAAGGATGGTATTGGTCATCTATTAAGAGTCCTAACAGCAGTCCAACATTCATTCCTGCTTTAAATTTTGACTTTGATTACAATGAAGGGCCTAACATCTATGAAATCCTAACAACGAGAGGCACTACTGTTCGTCCTGTGTGTGAGTATTAACTGGGAAAGAGCTGTAGCAATTCTTCAAAAGAGCGGGAACCGCGCCGACATCCTCGGCCTCAGTTCCCGCTCTTTGTCTCTCTACCTTTATTATATTACACCGCCACGCCCGTCCGCATCACTTCGCGGTAGAGCATAGAGTCTTCTTGATCTTCCATTAACACAGGCTCGATAAGTGTGCTGACTTTGCGAACGTCGCCAGCAATATCGGCCCACTGCTCCCACGGGTCTGTGATTTCGCCTTCAGGAACAATGACGGCGACATCAATATCACTTTCGGGGTTGGCATAGCCCTTGGCATAGGATCCGTACATCATGACTTTAGGTTCAGCCTTGTATCGTGGACGAATTACTTGCTTGTAGCGTCGCACGGTGTCGAGGGCTTCTTCTCTGGTAAGCGTTCTTCTATCCATTGTGTCAGTTCTTTTGTTGTCGTGATAATATGCTCGCAGATTTCCTTTGTTAGCGATTTTGCTGCGGCAACCTTGTGTTCGGGGTAACGGGCCTTGATGTACATAGGCACCATAAAGTCGATGAACCTTAGATGTTCGGGCGAGATTTCGTCGGTCAGCCCGCAATCCTCCAGCAATTTAGAGTGGCTGTGGGTATAGCGCGGATCTTCGTCGTGAGTGGCAATGTAGTAGGCTTTCAGTGCTTTCTCGATGGCTTGGTGACAGAGGAAAGCCACATAGAGTTGATGCCCTGTCTTATGCAAGTCCTCGGCTGCGCTGATGTCCTCATGTACGTGGTCTAGCCACTTCTGGACAATGTCTTCTTTTGCCATATTCGCGTCGTTTTAGAATTCTGCGGCAAAATTACGAATTCTTTTTCAATTATGGCGCGTTTTAACGGAAAAAGTGGCTGATACTGCGAAAATTATCAGTATCCACAGGTTTCGTGGTATCCCTGATTATTCATAACTTTGCGATGGATATGAAGACATTATTAGGATAGACGGGGTGACGGCGGAGCAGCAGAAATCTCAGAAAGGATTCGTACCGTTGACCATTGGCCGAAAATACTCTCGTCGGAAAAGCTCAAATGAATTTGGTTTCTCGCTCGCTTATTCGTACCTTTGCACTCACAAACTAATAACAAATACATTTATGGGAAAGAAAATACAAGCAATGTTCTTCAATGGCAGTCCACGAAAGAACAAAAACCGAGCGAGCAGCGAGAGCCATCAAGCTTGCTTGAATGGCCGAGTCGTGAGAGAGGAAGGCGTAGCCAATACCGCCGATATGCTCCAGAGCGCGATGCGTGGAGCCGAGGCTGCAGGGGCAGAAACAGAACTCGTACACCTCTACGACATCGACCTGAAGAATGCCTACGAGTTAGGCAAGCGGTTGGTGTGCAAAGCAGTTTCATAATATTTTTGCAGAGAGCCACCCAGATTATGAATCCGATAGCTATCCGAATGTTGTCTGGCCAATTGGCCAGTCCTCAGTTCCGCAGGGCCGAGGAAGTGGTGGCGTGGTTCGGTGCGATGCAGGCACAGGAATACCAGATGATGCGCTGGGCTGTGGCGATGCGCACAAAGCGGCCTTCCATACAGGACTTCCGGCGGGCATTCGACGAGGGACACATCATACGGACGCACCTCTTTCGCACGACGTGGCAACTGGTGATCGCCGAGGACCTTCGCTGGATGCTCGACCTCTGCCGTGAGAAAAACCGCAGGGCCATCAACGGATTCTTGAAATACTATGGCGACAGCATCAGTGAGCAAGAGTACGACAGAGGCTGCGCCGCCATAGAGCGTTACGTCGGCGACCATCCCGACGCTACCAAGGAAGACATCACACTGGCTTTGCAGTCGGCGGGCATTGCGGGAAGCCCGCACCATATCTCCATCCTGATTCGCCGGGCGGAGATTGACGGTATCATTTGTAACGGACGGCTCTCACAAGGCCGCGAGAACACCTATTCGCTACTCAACGAGCGTGTCCCCACTATCGGTCCGTCTCCGTCTCGCGAGGAAGCCCTCGCCCTACTTGCCCGCAAATATTTCCGCAGTCACGCCCCTGCCACGGAAGCTGATTTCATTTGGTGGTCGGGGCTGTCGGCCAAAGACTGTCGTCAGGCCATAGGCAGTATACAAAGCGAGCTGCACACTACCCGTTTCCTTAACGAGACCTACTATATTCATAGCAACAGTCGCACCCGTGGGTTCCGCCCGGGACGAGTCACGCTCCTGCCATCCTATGATGAATACCTCATAGCCTACAAATCTCGCCATATCGCGCTCGCCCCACAGCATACTCACTATGCCCACAACACCTTCGGCATATTCCACCCCGTCGTTCTGATTGACGGCCGCGTGGCTGGCAATTGGAAGATGACGGGCCGTGGCGTCTCCACCCATTTCTTCGACGCCGAGCCTTCCCCTGATGCACTCTCGTCAGAGAAGGCCCGCTATACTGATTTCATAGCAACGGTCTGATATTGTATATGCAGACTGCCGCCCCCCCACTTCACTGACTTCGCCGAGGGCACCATAGCTATCCGAAGACATAAAACCAACGTTAAATATCGGAAGATTTTCGGCCAGCGGTGACGAAAGTTCGAGGAAAAACAGTAACTTTGTGCTCGATTTTAAGACTGAGATGGCATTCATCTGGATACATTTGAAGTAGCCAAGATTAAGCTGGCGGGGCTTGTACTTCCCCCCAAATTAGGAATATGTATAGTTTGAATTATAAAGTAACGACAAGCACCTGCGACAGTGAGGGACGGTTGAAACTGTATTCAGCCCTTCAGATGATGCAGGACTGCTCGGAGATGTGGATTGACAGCGAGCCTAATGTCAAGCAGTATTTCACAGAGCAAAATATGGCTCAGCTGTTGGCAGCACGTCAGGTTGAAGTGATACGTGTACCTGAATACAAAGAGGAACTGACCGTGACGACTTCCGTCTATGGAATGAAACCTATGTTTGGTTTCCGTAACACTTTCATCTACGATGCAGAAGGCCATCCCTGCTACAAGACGTGGAGTATGGGGGCATTTGTGGACAAGTCCACAGGCAAACTGAAACGAGTGGATGACAAAACGATTGCATCAATGTCTCTGGAGCCTCAGTTGGAAATGACTTACAAAGATCGCCGCATCATCCTGCCCAAGACGGAGGGTGAAGTGCAGAAGCCCGTCAATGTGCTTCGGGCCGACATCGACTACAATCGCCATATGAACAATGCCAACTATGTCCGTGTGGCGATGGAACTGCTGCCAGAAGGCTTTGAGGTAAGAGGGGTGAGAGTAGAATATCGCGTAGCGGCGAAACTGGGCGATATACTTATTCCGACGGTATTTCAGTCAGAGGAAAGCGTCATTGTTTCGCTGGCAATTGGGAATGAAGTTAGTGCCATCATAGAATTTATATGACAGATAAATCGGAATTTATGACTAAAAGAGTTTCGACTATAATAATCTTCATTGTGGTAGTCTTGTTGGCCTCCCCGCAAATGACTAAATCTATGAAAGAAGAAAACAATGAGGCCATTCCGCAGTATTATTACTCGGAAAAGGAATGGGAAAAGGTCTCGGCCTACATTGAACGGCAATATGGAGGGTATGAAATCGTTGCACACGAAGTGGTCTCGCCTGATATTCATTGCGATATTGTTATTGTTCCTCCAACCCAAGAACAGCCCTATTATAAACTCATCACAATGGGGGCAGGTGCTTACAAAATGAATATTCCGAAAGAACTGAAATCGGAAATATGCGACAGGGCTGAATATGTCATCTTCTTGCCCAAGGACTGGAATTTGGAATCGGATGAGGAAAAAGACTATTGGCCAATTAGGATGCTGAAAACAATTGCACGGCTTACGGTGAATACAGATGATTGGCTTTGCTATAACCATACGATTCAGTTGACGCAAGATGGAAGCCCTGTTGCAGAAAACACGGGGTTCAATTCTTGTGCTCTTTTATTTTCAACAGGGAAGGATGGACAGAAGGTGAATCCGCTCAAGATGGGCTTCTTCGGCAAGAAAGTGGCTTTCTACCAACTCTATCCATTGTACCCAGAGGAATTGGAGTTCAAGTTGAGACATTCCATTGGCGAATTGTTAGACAAGATAGGTACAGATGAGAACCTGATTATCGATATTCATCGCAAGAACTATTGCAAGTAATGAATATCAAACTGCAAATTCCAATTTATATGCCACAATTGAACAGTGGAGGAAAGTTTGTCTTTGGTCTGTCTGAACTGCATAGCGACCTATCCGTCGTCATTCCGCCACAGGCTTTCAAGGAATACCACGTGGAAGAGGACGAATCGTTGATTATCTTCACGGGCAGCAAGAGCAGCGGCGGATTTTGTGTGACGAGCGAAAGAATGCTTGGCCAGTCGAAACTGAGTAAGATTCTCGCCGAGAATCCCTGTTTACGTAATCCCAAAAGCGAATGGATGGTCTATAAGGGACGCAAGTACCGGGCTGTCAAACGAAATGGGAACCGGGTGCCACTCACCGAGGAAGACAGGCGGACACTCGGCATTGCTACTGGCGACGTCCTTATGTGCGTCCGCAGCAGCGACATCGCCTTCACCTTTATGCATCACGGCCCATTGATGGAACGTTCAAAGAATTATCAGGGAGAGATACCAAGATACTAAATCCCAGTTTATCCGCCCTGCCGCCAACGGCTGCATACAGAAATGCCACGAAACGATGGCATTAGTAACGAGCACCTTTGCGTTAATTCTCCCAAATCCCTCGTTTGTTACAACCTTTTTTCGTATCTTTGCAT
>JAFUZD010000104.1 GCA_017476785.1 Prevotella sp.
ACAGTAAAAAAGTAAAACGGTACAAAGGGCTGCGCCGACAATTGCGTCCCCTTTTACCTTTTTACTTTTTACCCTCTTACCTTTTTACTTTTTTACCTTTACTTTCGCCTTTTTACCTTTACTTCACGTACTCGGCGAAGTCCGTCAGGCGCATATCGCCTTTGCGGGCCAGCGAGTCGTGCATAGCGAAGGCTGCCGGCAAATTGTGGCGCGTGTGGCCGCCCTTTGCTATCTTCAGATAGTCCCACAGCAGCTGCTTGTAGTCGGGATGCACGCACTGCTCGATGATGTGCTCGGCGCGCTGTGCGGGGCTCTTGCCGCGCAGGTCGGCCACACCCTGCTCCGTGACGATGATGTTGACATCGTGCTCCGAGGAGTCCTGATGGCTGACGAAGGGAACGACGCTCGAGATGAGCCCGCCCTTTGCCGTCGACGGACAAGTGAAGATGCTCAGATAGGCGTTGCGGATGAAGTCGCCGCTGCCGCCGATGCCGTTCATCATCTTTGTACCGCTGATGTGCGTCGAGTTGGCATTGCCGTAGAGGTCTACCTCGATAGCCGTATTGATGGCGATGACGCCCAGTCGGCGGATGACCTCGGGCGAGTTGCTGATCTCGCTCTGGCGCAGCGTCAGGTGCTGGCGGAAGTAGTCCATATTGTCATACACCTGCATCGGGCACTCGTTCGAGACGGTCAGCGAGCAGGCCGAAGCGTCCTTCACGCGGCCGTTGAGCATCATATCGATAACGGCATTCTGGATGACCTCGGTGTAGATGTTGAAGTCGGGCACGTGCTTGTCCTGTCCCAGTGCGCCGAGAATGGCATTGGCCGTAGAGCCCACACCGCTCTGCAGGGGCAGGAACTCCTTCGGGATGCGGCCTTTGTGCATCTCGTCCACGAGGAACTCGGCCGTCAGATAACCGATACGGTCGGTCACGGGGTCGTTGTCCTTAAAGGCGCGCGCCTCGTCAGGGATGTTGCACTCAACCACACCAGCCAGCTTCTCTTTCGGTATCGACACGTAGGGCTGACCAATGCGGTCGCCCACGCCCACGATGGGGATGGGCTTGCGATAAGGCGGATCCAGCGGCTCGTACACGTCGTGGATGAACTTGGCATTGGGGTTGTGGAAGGCATTGAGCTCCAGAATGACCCGCTTGGCCAGCCGCGCTGCCGTGGGCGAGATGCCGCCGGCGGCCGTCAGATAGGCGCGATACTCGGTGGGTGTCTCCTCAATGTCGCACACCTCGAGAATGGCCCAGTCCACATCGCCGTAGAAGCCGTAGCGCAGCTCCTGTGCCATATGGCTCAGATGCAGGTCGTTGTAGGGGATTTCGCCCAGATTGACGTGCTTGCGGAAGTCGGGGTTGGTGGTGTAGGGAGCGCGATACTTGATGGCCTGCGCGTTGGCGAGGTCGCCATCGGTCGACTGTCCCGTCGAGGCACCGGTGAAGATACCCACTTTGAACTCGCGCCCAGCCTCGTGCTCAGCGACGGCAATCTTTGCCAGTTCTTTGGTTACGGCCTTAGCCACACCGGCCGGTGTAAATCCGCTAAGAGCCAGATTCTCGTTGTTCTTAATCAGCGCTGCAGCCTCTGCAGCGGTCATACGTGTATAAGCCATACGTCGTCGTTTGTTTTGATAGATGATTAGTATTTGCGTGCAAAGGTAAGCAAAAATGCTCATCCTGCGGCGTTTCTGCCCACAAAAAATGCACCGAAGCGTGCATATTTTCCACATTTCGGTGCAAATCAGATGGCCAGACAGCCTCTTCAGTCGTCTGCCAGCGTGAAGTCCAGCTGCCGTTTCTCCAGATTGGCGCGCGCCACTTGGATGCGAATGGGGTCGCCCAGCTGGTATTTGTGGTGGTGCCGCCGACCTACCAGACAGTAGTTCTTCTCGTCGAACTCATAGTAGTCGCCGTCCAAATCGCGCATCGGCACCATTCCCTCGCAGTGGTTCTCGTCTATCTCGCAGTAGATGCCGTACGACTGGATGCCCGAGATGTGGGCATCGTAGACCTCGCCCAGCTTGTCGCCCATATACTCCACCATCTTATATTTGATGGAGTCGCGCTCTGCATTCTGGGCCACCTGCTCCATATCCGAGCAGTGCTCGCACAACTCTTCGTACTTGTCGCGGTTGGCCGAGCGCGCTCCCTGCTGATACTTGGTCAGCAGGCGGTGCACCATCGTGTCGGGATAGCGGCGTATGGGGCTGGTGAAGTGGGTGTAATAGTCGAAGGCCAGCCCGTAATGGCCAATGTTGTGGGTGGAGTATTTGGCCTTCATCATTGCGCGCAGTGCCACGGTCTCGATGAGCTTCTGCTCGCGCTTGCCCTGTGCGCCGTCGAGCAGTGCGTTCAGACTCTTGGAGATGGCTCCCTTCGTGCCGCTGGTCTTCAGCTTGTAGCCAAACTTGACCACGAACTCGCGCAGCGTCTCCAGCTTCGTCGGGTCGGGCTGGTCGTGGATGCGGTAGGGCAGCGTCTTTGCCTTCTGCCCCTTCTTCACGCGGCCCACCATCTCGGCCACGCTGCGGTTGGCCAGCAACATAAACTCCTCGATGAGCTGCGTGGCGTCGGTGGCTTTCTTGAAATAGGCGCGCGTGGGCTTGCCCTTTTCGTCGATGTCGAAGCGCAGTTCTTCACGGTCGAACTTCACGGCACCGCTCTTGAAGCGCCGCTCGCGCAGCTTCTTAGCCAGTCGGTCGAGGGTCTTCAGTTGCTCAGCATAGGCTGCGGGATTGGAACGCTCGGGAGCCTCTGGGGCCTCCAGAATCGCCTGCACTTCCTCATAGGCAAAGCGGCGGTCGCTGCGGATGACGGTATGTGCCAAATGCCAGCTCTTGACGTTGGCCTCATCGTCCATAATGAAGATGGCCGAGTAGCAGAGCTTCTCCTCGTCGGGGCGCAGCGAGCAGATGAAGTTACAGAGCCGTTCGGGCAGCATCGGGATGGTGCGGTCCACGAGATAGACGCTTGTAGCGCGCTTCACAGCCTCCTTATCGATGATGCTTCCCTCCTTCACATAGTGGCTCACGTCGGCAATATGGACGCCAACCTCATAGAGCAGCGTATGGGAAGTGGAGAGCGGGGCGGGGCGGATGCTCAGCGCATCGTCGAAGTCCTTTGCATCGTGCGGGTCGATTGTACAGGTGAACACGTCGCGATAGTCCTCGCGGCGGGCTATCTCTTCGGGCGTGATGCCCGCATCTATCTTTTCGGCCGCGTCTTCCACTGCCTTCGGGTACTTGTAGGGCAGACCGTACTGCGCCAATATGGCGTGCATCTCCACGGTGTTGTCGCCCTCCTTGCCCAGCACGTCAATCACCTCGCCCACGATTTGCTTCGACTCCTTCGAGGGCCATTGCGTGATGCGCACCACTGCCTTGTCGCCCGTCTTTCCGCCTTTCAGCTTCTTCTTGGGCACCATAATATCGTGTACGAAGATATTGCCCTCGGTGACGAGGAAGGCATAGTCGCGCTCCACTACCAGCTTGCCCACGGCCTGATCGACCTTGTGCGACAGGATTTCCACCACCATCGCCTCCTTAATGTGGTTGCGGCGGCGCGCCATATAGGCCACCCGCACGCGGTCGCCGTTGAGAGCGAACATCGAGTTGCGCTCGGGCACGAACACCGGTGTGCCGCCGCCGTCGGGCTGGAACGAGTTCTTGCCATTGGCCTTACGGATGAAAGTGCCTTCCTGCACCTGTGTCTTCAGGTTCAGCCGATAGGCATTGTCGCCCACCTTAGCCAGATAGTCGTCCCAAGCCATCTCTTCCATCGTGTCCAGCACCAGCATCTTGGCCGGATGCGTGTCGAGCCGCAGGTCGTGGAACACCTGCTTCAGCGTGAACGTCTCGTTGGGACTGCTGCTGAACAGCGTCTGCAACAGCTCTACCGCCTGCTTCTTCGTCAGTCGTTTTCCTCCTTTTTTCTTACTCATAGTCGTTAGCTTTTAATGATTCTTTAGCTTCTTGCAACTCTGCCGCAGCTCACAGTATCTTGCGGGCTATCCACGCACAGGCCTCCGCGTCGGCCAGCGCATTGTGATGGTTCTCCAGCTGGTAGCCACACAGGGCAGCCACCGTGTGCAGCTGATGGTTCTCCGCCCGCGGAAAGACGCGCCGCGCAGCAATGCACGTGCAACGGAACTCGTAGTCGGGATAGTCCATCTGATAGCAGCGGAACACGGCTTTCAGACAGGCTTCGTCGAAGGCTTTGTTGTGAGCCACGAGCGGCAGTCCCTCTATCCGCGGAGCCACCTGCGCCCATACCTCGGGAAACAGCGGGGCACCGTCGGTCTCGCGCTGCGTCAGTCCGTTCACCCGCGAGCACCAGTACGTATAGTAGTTGGGCTCGGGCTGTATGAGCGAGTAGAACGAGTCGGTCACTTCCCCGTCTCGCACCACGACCACTCCCACGCTGCACACGCTGGTGCGCTCGCCATTGGCTGTCTCGAAATCTATGGCTGCAAAGTTGTTCATTCTCTGCACAAAGTTATAAAATAATACTGAATTATTGAAGTGATTTGGAAAGATTAACGCAGTTCGCCCATTAACAAAGGTAATTCTGGGAGTTTTTTGCGAAGAGAAGACAGAAGAACAGAAGGATATGTTGAGACATAATAACAGAAGAACGTATAGAGACATAATAACATAGGAACATAATAAGACATAATAACAGAAGAACATACTAAGACATAATAACAAAAGAACAAATGGAGACAGAATAACATAAGAACAGATAAAGACAGAATAACATAAGAACATATTGACATAATGACAAATCCCGATGTCTGTCCTCCACCGTTCCTGCTTTCGGGGCCGTCGCCGCAGCCATCGCCACAGTCGTCGTCTCCGTCATCGCCGCAGGCGGTGAATGTCAGTGCGCACATCATCGTCAAGACCAGTGCGCTGAGCCATCTCAAGTTTCGTTTCTTTGTCCTATTATTATGTTCTTCTGTTATTATGTCTTATTATGTTCTTCTGTTATTATGTCTTATTATGTTCTTATGTTATTATGTCTCTATTTGTTCTTATGTTATTATGTCTCAATTTGTTCTTATGCTATTTGTCTATCTGTTCTTATGTCTTATATCATCAAAAGAGTAGGCCGACACCTCCATAGATGCCGTATCGAGTTCCGGCTGCGTAGAGTCTGACCTTCTTGATGTTGAAGCAGAGTACGCCGCCATAGTCGAATCCTTCTGTCTTGTCCTTTTCGCGAAAAGAGTTTGTGATGCCATTACTACTGCTCGCCCAACGCCGACCGTCGGTGTCGCCTATTTTCACCGAAGTAAAGCCTACGACGGGAATGACGCTTATCCAGCTGGTCAGCGGGAACTGATAGCCGGCGTGGACACTGACTGTCTGCTTCTCGTCTTTGTGCACGGCAACATCCGTAGAGCTCTCGTGGGCACGGGGCATCACAAGAAGGTCTACATAGACACCGGAGATGGTGGCGTTCAAGCCAATACCCATATTCGACACATCGTCGTAGATACCGAACGCGCCGCCCAAGAGGCCCATTGAAAAGCCTTTGTTGCCTTTGAAGCCTTCGCCTTGCAGCAGTTGTGCGTGGGCTTGCAAACCTGTGGTAATTAAAACCGCGAACAATAAAATCTTCTTTAAGTTTGTCTTCATAATTCCGTAAATTTAAATGGTTTGACTTGTATTTTTAGATATATCCCGAACCTCCGCTGCTTGTGCACTCGCCCGTACCGCTTACAGATAGGGCACACGCGCTGGCTGCTACCGAAGCTGCCACCGTCAAAGCCAGTGCGCTGAACCACCTCAAGCTTCGTTTCATTGTCCTATCATTATGTTCTTTTGTTATTATGTCTCAATATGTCCTTATGTTATTATGTCAATATATGTTATTATGTCAATATACGTTCTTATGTTATTATGTCTCAATACGTCCTTATGTTATTATGTCAATACACGTTATTATGTCCTATCAGCTTTTGCAAAGTTATCGATTTTCCTTTTAAACGGCAAACGCCAAGAACGACCAAAGCCGATGAGAGGGAGTATCTGCTGATAACAGGGACAAAATCGGCAACAAGCGAAAGAAAATTTTTCTGTCTCCCGGAGCTATTTGTTCTGTTTTTATCCCGACTGGCTTATAATCTCGATTTTTTTGTCTAAATTTGCAGCCAGAAGATAGCGGCAGGAATGGCAGCCGCAAAAGATTATGGAGACAACAATGAAGAAGATACTGATTACGGGAGCCTCGGGTTTCATCGGCTCGTTTATCGTGGAAGAGGCACTCCGTCGCGGGATGGAGGTGTGGGCAGCGATACGCCGCAGCAGCAGCCTCGACTACCTGCAAGACGAGCGCATCCACCTCATTGAGCTGAACTTGAACTCGGAAGACGAGCTCGTTGAGCAGATGAGAGACTGTCGGTTCGACTATGTGGTGCACGCCGCCGGGGTGACCAAATGCCTCAATACGGCCGACTTCGAGCGCATCAACACCGCCGGCACGCAGCATCTGGTACGTGCCCTGCAGCGGCTGCAGATGCCACTGCAGCGGCTGGTCTACATCAGCTCGCTGAGCATCTACGGTGCCATTCGCGAACAGCAGCCCTACACGGAGATTAGTGAGACTGACACGCCCCGCCCCAACACGGCCTACGGGCGCAGCAAGCTGGCTGCCGAGCAGTGGCTGGCCGACCAGCAGGAGCTCCCCTACGTCATCCTGCGCCCCACCGGCGTCTACGGACCGCGCGAGCGCGACTACTTTATGATGGCCAAGAGCATCCAGAACCACGTTGACTTTGCCGTGGGCTTCCGCCCGCAAGACATCACCTTCGTCTACGTAGACGACGTGGTGCAGGCCGTCTTCCTCGCACTGGACCACGGACAGACGGGACGCGCCTACTTCCTGAGCGACGGCGCGGTGTACCGGTCGAGCACGTTCAGCGACCTGATACGCCGCGAACTGGGCCACCCGTGGTGGCTGCGCATCACGGCACCGCTCTGGCTGCTGCGCATCGTCACCACCTGCGGCGAGTGGTGGGGACGGCTGACCGGCCGCGTGACGGCACTGAACCGCGACAAGTACAACATACTGAGCCAGCGCAACTGGCGCTGCGACATCACGCCGGCACGCAGCGAACTGGGCTACGAGCCGCGCGTAGGACTGGAGGAGGGCGTCGGCCGTAGCATCAAGTGGTACAAAGAAAACGGATGGCTATGACACGGATGCTGCACTTCCTCTTCGACCGTGACAAGCGCCCCCAGCGCGGCCTGCTGGCTGTGGAGTGGGTCATTATGGGCTATCTGGTGCTCACGCTGCTGCTGATGGCGTTCTTGCAGACCAAGCTCGTCAACCCCGAGTCGATGCTCTGGGGCCGGTTCCGCATCGTGGTGATGACGCTGGCTATGTGGGCCGTCTACCGAATGCTGCCCTGCCGACTGACGCTGCTGCTGCGCATCGTGCTGCAACTGGCCCTGCTGTCGTGGTGGTATCCCGATACCTACGAGCTCAACCGCCTGCTGCCCAACCTCGACCCCACGTTCGCCTCACTGGAGCAGCGGCTCTTTGGCGGCCAGCCGGCCCTGTGGTTTGCCCAGCGAGTGCCTTACGCGTGGTTCTCAGAGCTGATGCATCTGGGCTATGCGGCGTACTATCCGATGATTGTCAGCGTCATCATCTTCTATTTCTTCCGCCGCTACGATGCCTTCCTGCGCACGTCGTTCGTCATTCTGGCGGCCTTTTTTGTCTATTACGTCATCTTCGTCCTCGTCCCCGTGACGGGTCCGCAATACTATTATCTGGCAGCCGGCACCGAGCAGATAGCGGCAGGCGTGTTCCCCAGCGTGGGCGACTACTTCTGCCATCACCAGCAGGCACTGCCCATCCCCGGCTGGGACGGCGGTGTGTTCTACCACTTGGTAGAGAGTGCCCACGCCGCAGGCGAGCGCCCCACGGCAGCCTTCCCGTCGAGCCACGTGGGCATTACGACCATCCTGATGCTGCTGGCATTGGAGTCGCGCTGCCGCCGGCTGGTCTTCGCGCTGCTGCCGCTTTTCGTCCTGATGTGCTTCGCCACGGTCTACATTCAGGCCCACTATGCCGTCGATGTGCTGGGCGGATGGGTCAGCGGAGCCTTATTCTACTTCATCCTGCGGACCCTCTACCTCAGAATTACACCCTGAAAAAGGGCACCCGAGTGCTATACAAAGGCTGTGAAACAACACTCCGCAGGCTGCGGAGCGATGCTCCAAAGCCTGCGGAGTGATGCTCCCGAGGCCGCGGAGCATCGCTCCCGAGCCTGCGGAACAAGACAAAGGGTGCGGCGGAGGCTCCTCAACACCCCAATATGGTCTCCTTACTTCACCACGCGCTTCTTGCCGCCAACGACGTAGATGCCCTTCTTGGGGCTGGCTACGCGCTGGCCGGCCAGATTATAATAGGTGGCGTCGGCCGTACGTTCCGCTTCAATATTGCTGATGCCCGTAGGCTCTTCGTTGATAGTAAACGTGGCCTCCACCAGCGGGCTGTACACCCCATAGCCCACACTGACCAGCAACAGGCGGCACGACTCGGTGATGCGGATGGTAGTGCTCTTCACCGTGGCGTACAGATTGTCTGACTCGGGATACCAAATGATGGGGTCGTCGGTCAGCTCGTCGAAGTCGGCAGCCGTCGTGCTGTACCAGAGTGCCAGCGCACGGTCGCCCCAGTCGCTGCCGGCCGTCAGCGTCACGTCTACCGGACCGGTGAACGTTCCACCTGCGGGCGAGATGGTGGGCGACTGCAACGGCTCGGGCTCCGTCACCGTAAGCACATAGGAAGCCGTAGCCGGATAATACGCGTCGTTGCCGGCAAAGACGGCGTAGACGGTGGTGGTGCCGGCCGCTTTGGTCCAAATGTCGCCATAGTTGTCAATCTCGGCCACGCTGTTGTCCTCGGCATAATAGTAGATGGGCTCCACGTTATGGGGATTATTCAGCCACGGGCCGTAGACGTCGTGGGGATATTCCACCGTCACCGAGGGCACTTCGAACGAGAGTTCGGGATCTTGACGGATGACATACTTCGCTTCTGCCACGGCACTGTACTTCCCGTCTTGCTCGGCAATGAACTTCAGCGTCGTGGTCGCACTGATGCTGATGGGCGCGGTGTAGGCCGTGCGTGTCTCGCTCAGCTTCGGGTTTGAGCCGTCGGTGGTGTAGTAGATGGTCGCCCCGGCAGCGGCTGAGAGCGTAATGCTCTGTGCCTCGTCGTAGGTGCCGGCGGCCGGCGAGGCCACCGGTGCAGCCACGTCGCTCTGCTCAGTGCGATAGGTGACACCGAGGCTGCGGACATAGAGGACGCCCTTTGTGTCGCCCGACTGCGTCAGCACAATCTTTATCTTTCCCTCCTTCGGAGCATCGCCTGCCGGCTTGAAGGTGTATTCCGTATATTCGTCGGGCAGAGCCACCTCGGCATTGCCGTCGTTCAGGTAGTCGTTGTCGGCCACACTGACCTTCAACACGCCTCCCGTAGCCTGCGCGCTCTTGCGCACCGACACCTTCACTTCGGTAATCTCGCCCTCAAAACCGTCAGATGCCAGCGTCACGTCGTCCACCAGCTTAGCCGGTTTTCCAAATGCCTGCCCCATATTGGCGGTATAGGAACAGTAGAGCACCTGCGACGACGAGGCCGACCAGACCACCCCGTTGAGCGTCTCGGTGTAGGACTCAGCCTCGCCCGACCCGTTCGAGAAGTGATAGAAACCCTCGCCGCCGTCGTTCCGACCTTTGTCCCAGCCAAACGACCACGTCTCCGTAGTGTACTGTTGTGCTACTGCTGGCAGCACGGCTCCCAGCATCACCATCAAAAAAGCACTAAAAACTCTCTTCATACCTTTCCTCTTTATCAATTAATTTCACACTATAATGGCCGGAAAGGATTGCAAACTGCAACCTTTCCGGCCACAAAAGTACATAAATAATATGAAACCAACGAATTTTTCGACCGATTATTCGGCGGCCGACTTGCGCAGCAGCTGCTTCATCTGCTCGCCGTGCGCCCGTATCTTCCCGCCTTTCCAGTCGCGCTCGTTATGGAATATCTCGTAAGCCTTCAGCAGCTTCAGGCTCTCTATCGTCCCATTGACATCGTTCCCGATGTACACCTCCACGCGCGCAATTTTCTCTTTCAGCGGCGCATTGGATAGCAGTGAATTGGTGCCCGACGATATCATTGCCAGATTGCCGAACGAGTTCATCAGCCCCTCTTCGCCGGCCGCCCACTGCACCGCGGCCTCTCCCCGCGGATGGCGCGGCAGGATATGCTCCACCGAGCGGTTGCGGCGGAAGACGTAGCGCTCGGCCACCCGACGGCTCTCTGGCCGTTCGAAGTATTCCTCGCGCCGCTCCCAGAGGTAGTAGTCCAGCCGCCAAAGCCAGTAGCGGAGCTCGCGCTTGGGATAAGTGAGGA
Source organism: Prevotella sp. (assembly GCA_017476785.1). Taxonomy (GTDB): domain Bacteria; phylum Bacteroidota; class Bacteroidia; order Bacteroidales; family Bacteroidaceae; genus Prevotella. The sequence goes on from JAFUZD010000104.1 coordinate 10,443, forward strand.
TGCGGTCGAGCTCCTCATCGTCTGCAGGCAGCGGATATTCTGCCCGGTCTATGCGCTTCAGCTCAGCCAGAAACTCGCCGGCATCCACCCGTCCGTTGCCGTCGGCATCGCGTTCCGCCAGCCACTCAAAGGCGTGCAGCATCCACGCCTGATCCTCGCGGCTGACATAGAGATACGACTGAAACCTCATCAGCTGCTGCCGCTGTTCCTCTCTACCGCCAAACTGCGCATAATCGTCTACGTTGCGGAAGGTGTAGCGGTCGCCTTCCCGGTCGCGACGAATGAAATACCTGACGAACAAACGGTAGTGCTGCTGCAGGACTTCGAAGAATCGCCTGACACGCTCTGCGGTCCAGTCCTCGCCTTTGAAGATAGATTCCAGCTTGTTGGCGTCGTAGGCAGGATGAGACTGATTGCCATACCGCGCCAGCGCCACCAGCAGGAATTCGGGATAGGAACAGACCGACTCGTAGAGAATCTCCGTGTCTTTCAGCTCGCCCTTGCGGTTGCTGTACGTCTCGGGAGCCTGCAAGATGGCCCGTAGCGTCTGTGGCTCTTCCAGTCCCCTGCCCTCTTCACTCTGCGCCGAACAGCCCAGCTGGGCAAAGCGGTTCCACCCGACGACAAAGCGCGTGCGCTCATCACCCTCCAGCTTATTGGCCATTCTGATTTTCACTATCTCGTGCGCCTCCAGCTGCTTGCCGCGGTTGTTCATCCGCACAAAATGCTGGTTCTTGTCGATGAGGGTATATTCGTCGGGAACTGCAGCGAGGAAAAAGGCCGCGTGGTGGTAGATATAGTCGGAAAAGGCGGACGCGCTGACCGGCTCAGGATTGCCGTCACCCAGCCTGTCGACGAAGTTGCGGATGGTAGCGACGGCCTCGCTCAGCTTGGTGTTCTGCGGTTCTTCCCGCTGCCTGCGCAGGAAGTCGGCATCCTCTTGCCGCCCATAGAGCACAAGATGCTGGCCGAAGTCCTTCCACTGCGCGTCGGTTTCTGACAGCACCATCCCTATCAGCGTCAGTGTAGTGAGCCGCTGCTGCCCGTCAATGAGGTCGTATTGCAGCCGCTCGTCGGTACGCCCTACGTTCATTATCCCGATGTAGTAGGGCTCTGTCGGATGCTCCCGGCAGGCAGTCAGCAGGTCGGTCAGCAGCTGTTCTATCTCAGTATTCTCCCACGCATAGGGCCGCTGATACAGCGGAATGCGAAAGCGCAGCGGGCCGATAGTGGCTGGCGTGTAGGGCGACGTCAATAATTGAGGGTCGTTCATTGCTGTTCCAATTGATAGATGATGTTCACTTTGTCATAGATGCCGCGGTCCCTGATCTTGGCCGCATTGGCCTGATAGAACTGCTGCATACTGCCGAAGTAGCGGCTCAGCGCAGGGCTGGTCCACTCGTTGCGGCTGATTTGGCGCGGGCCGCAGTTGATTTGGCGGGCCAGCTGGTGCAATGCCTGCGAGACGGTAGTGGCATTCAGTATGTTCATTATGATGTTCTTGTCCTTCACCAAGTCGAGCACCGACTCCACGTAGATGTTGCGCGGCCAGTTGTTGCCCCAGACGAAGCGCCGCTCAGACAGAATCATCTCCACGCAACTGGCCATTTCTATCAGCTGCTGCTCGCCGAACTTGTCGTAGTAAAGCAGCATCGCAGCGCGAAAGGCCTGCCGCAGATAGTCGTTCTTCATCTGTCGCGCCAGCTCGGCCACGTATCCGACAGCCGTCCCACTGTGCTCACTGGGGTGGAACAGCTGCCCATAGAGCGCGTGATAGCGGCGGGCATAGACAAAGAAAGCGTCGCCACCCTCGATGAGCTGGGTGATTTCTACGGGCACCAACTGTTCTGCATCGGCGGCAGGAAACTTCTGCGTGAGCACGATGCGGTCGTCTTCGCGATACCACGAACGGAAGGCGTCGGGCTGCATATAGCGGTTCAGCAGGTGCTCCCGCATCTCCCGCTCCGTGGGCTCTACGGCCGTCAGGAACTCGTAGTAGTTGTTGCGCTCGCGGTTGTTGTCGCGCCGCTCGCCCCTGCCCCACATCCTGATGCGCCGCAGCAGCTCGCCGAAGACACGCTGGTGACGGTGGTTCGCACCCACCCAGAAGTCGTTGTGCTTGCGTGCCAGCGACTCCTGCTCCGTGGGAATAAACATCAAGTGGTGGGCTTTCAGCAGGTCATAGTCGCTCAGACTGCGCCCTTTGCTGTTCAGACTGTTGAAGAAAGTGTAGGAGAGGTCGAGGGCATCGGGACCTTCGATAGTGAGGACGGCAAAGTGGAGGTGGCTGTAGAGGTAATCAGAATAGCTGGCATCGTGGTGCAGACGCTGGCTGTTCAGGAACGACTGCACCTCGGCCTGCGTGTTCTTGATGTAGTAGAAAGAGCGCACGTTGTCGAACTCGGCCTCCATCAGCCGCGATTGCGTACCTCCCAGTGCGCCCAGCAGGATGCTCAGCGTAATCAGTCGCTGCTGCCCGTCAACGATGTCGAGCTGCTGCTGTCCGCTGCTGGCGTGCAGGATGACGGTGCCCAACAGGTAAGGCTTTTGCCCGTGACGGTAGGTTTTAAGCGTGTCGCCCAGAAGATTGCGCACGTGGTAGCTGTTCCATTCGTACGAACGCTGGTACTCGGGAATGCGCAGCGGGCTCTCGAGCAGTTCGCGTAAGGTGCAGTTCTTTAGGTGTATGGTGTTCATAGCAAGGGGATTGAGCCGCCCAGATGCTGAATCAGAATCTTGCAGCCAATGAAAATAAGGATGACGCCGCCCAGCAGCTCGGGCTTGACGCGATGGGCGAGCGGACGGCCAAAGCGCACACCAAGTGCAAAGCCCAGCAGACTGAACAGCAGCGAGCCGAGGCCGATGACGGAGAGCGGCAGCGCGAGCAGCGGCAGACTGGTGTAGCCCGTGCATCCCATCGTGATGCCTACGGCCAGCGCATCGATGCTCGTAGCGATGGCCAGCAGCAGCTGCGTGCGCAAGCGGCAGGGATTGAACGGGCGTTCCTCTTCGCTGCTGAAGGCGCCGCGAATCATATTCAGCCCGATGGCCAGCAGCAAACCGAAGGCAATCCAATGGTCCACGGCCTCCAGATAGTGGGCAAAGCTGCTGATGCCCAGCCAACCGATGAGCGGCATCAGTGCCTGAAAGAGGCCGAACAGTATGCCCATCTGCAGGCTGACGCGCCACTCAAAGCGCTGCAACAAGACACCGCTGACAATGGACACCGTGAAGCAGTCCATTGCCAGCGCTACCGAAAGCAGGATGATATCTGTCAGGCCCATCATCGGGAAATCACACACCGAAGTAGACCATCAAGCCGCCCAGAACGATGTAGAGCAGTGCGTAAGGGATGGCCGAGAGCATTATCTCGCCGTCCTTTCCCTGCATATCGCAGGAGGCCGTGGCGATGGCGATGCTCTGCGGCGAAATCATCTTGCCGCCCGTGGCACCCGTAGTGTTGGCTGCCACCAGCCAGTTGCTCTCGCTGCCCGTGGCACCGAAGAAGGTCGACTGCCCAGTCATACCGAGCTGTCCGGCCACGTTGGCCTGCAACTTGGCAAAGAGGATGTTGCTCGAGGTGTCGCTGCCTGTGACAAATGTGCCAATGGCACCGATAAGCGGCGCAAAGAAGGGATAGAACGAACCCGTGATGGCCACCAGCCCGGCAGCGATAGCGCCAATCATTCCTGAGTAGTTCATCACCGAGGCCAGCGCAATGAGCGAGATGATGGTAATCACGGTGTTGCGCAGATTGACCACCGTGCGGGCCAGCACACGCATCAGCCGGCCGAACGACAGCCCCTGAATCAGTCCGCCGATGGTGGCACCGAGGAAGAGCATCAGGCCGGCATTGCTGATCCAACCGAACTTAAACGTAGAGTCGATGACGGGCAACGGCAGCTTGGTGACGAGGTTGGACTTGAGGAAATCGTTGACAGGAGGGCATAAAGCGCCGCTGACGAGGATGAAAATGAGGATGAAAAGGTAGACGCTCCACGCACGGAAGGTGCGCGCAGCCGAGAACTTCGGTTGCTCGGAGAGCTCCGAGGACTCTGAGCGCTCGGAGCTCTCTGAGTTCTCAGAGGAGCTCGGCACCACCTTCGCCCAGACGACGATGGCCACGATGGCAGCAATGGAACCGATGATGGCGGGCGTCTCGGCCCCCAGATAGCGGGCGCAGATAAACTGCACGGCCACCGATACCAAACCCACCCACAGTGCCAACAGCAGATTCTTCAGCCACGGCTTGCGGTCGGTCAGCATCAAGATGATGAAAGGCAGCAGCACAAACAGCGGCGACAACTGGATGACGGCAAAGGCACTGGTCTCGCAGATGGCTTCGGCCGAAGCACTGCCGCCCGGTGCCACCTCGTTGCAGAGCGTAGTAACGGGCACGCCCACGGCACCGAAGCCCGTGGCTACCGTGTTGCCTATCAGTGCCACCAGTGCCGAGAACATAGGCTTGAAGCCCAGCCCGATGAGGATGGCTGCGGGAATGGCTACGGCCGTTCCAAATCCAGCCATACCCTCCAGCAGCCCGCCAAAGCCCCATACGAGCATCAGCACCAATATGCCGCGGTCGTCAGTAAACGAGGTGAACTGCTGCTTGATGACTTCTATCTCCTTCGACTCTACGAGGATATTATAACTGTAGATAGCCATCAAGATGATGATGAGGATGGGGAACACGGCCTTCAGCACGCCCTCCACAAAGCTCCACCACACCACGCCGTAGATGCTCTTGTCGGCCACGGCTTCGGGTACCATATCCATTGCCGGGGCAACAAACAGGGCCAACAGGACGGTGACGACGAGGGTGATAAACGCGCTCTTGTGCCCGGCCATCTTCAGCCCGAGCATCAACACGAAGAGCAGGACAATAGGGATAATCGCTACTAATGCTGCCATAGTCTTTACGAATGTTATTATACAAGTTATTAGATTGCTTGCAAATATAACAAATTATACTGACTTGACAAAATGATTGCAGAAGATTTATACTGATTTTTCTGCCATTCCTCCCTGTTGCGAGGCCGCCCCGGCACCGCAGCCCGGCGGTCCCGCCGCTGCCAGAAGCGGCTTCAGCCAAGCAGCAGCGCACTGACGCGTGCCGTGTCGAGAGCCCACTGGTAGTCGTACACCTCGTCGGCCTGCGATGCCTCGTCGACGCGCTGCAAGTGCTGCGCCTCGGCCTTCAGCTGCAGCAGGTCGCCTATCTTCAGCTTCTGCCGCAGGCGGTTCAGGTAGGCCCGTATGTTCTCGGGCGACACACTGAGCACCGTCTGCCCGTCGAAAGGCATTTCGAGCCACGTTATCTCGCGCTCTGCCACGCTGAGCACGCCGAAGATGAGCCCCTTAGCCAGATTGGCCTCGGTGATGCGGACGGCGTGCTGCACGGTAGAGGGGTCGTAGGCCACGCCCGTCTTCTCGTCGATCTTCATCGGATAGCGGCTGTTCATCCACCCCACACGCAGATTAGGCTCCAGATTGCCGCCCGTATAGGCATTGCAGGTGAAGACCACCAGCTCGGTGCCCGAGGCCTCGAGCTCGGGCAGGTTGAGCTCTATGTACTCGGCCGTCCCCACTTGGTCGGGTATCTGCTGTATGTCGCCAGAGTGCTGGGCACCCGGAGTGGTCAGACTGAAATAGGAGCACGTGGCCTGCTGGTCGCCGCCGATGAGGTAGGCACTGAGGTCCATATCCAGATGCTGGGCGGGCAGTCCCACGCCCCAGTGCAGGAACAGGCGCACGCTGTCGCCCTCTACGGGGAAGCGCGTGCCCTGCAGGGCGGCGGAGGTGTCTTGCACCGTAGTGGCTCGGTCGCCAATGGGCAGGGGGATGTCAAACAGCCGCGGGTCGATGTAGATGGTGGAAGGTGAATCGTGGAGGGTGGAGGATGTATCGTGAATGGTGGAGGGTGAAGGGAGGAGGGAGGCGAAGTATCGGCGCATTTCGTCCAGATAGATGCGCTTCACATCTGCTACCATCGCTGCGCGCTCTGCTGCCGTATAGCGATGCAGCAGGCGGTTGGGCTTCACCAGCACCTGTGCGCCGCCGCGCGGACGGATGGAGCGCGGGCCGTCGGGCTGGAAATAGAGCCCGGCATACTGGCCCAGCGTCACCAGCAGGCGGCGCGGCAGCTGGCCGGCAACGGCACTGAATGCGCGCAGCGGTCCTTCGGGTCCGAAGCGGAGCATCGCGGCAAAGAGGCTGCGGGCAAAGAGTCCCGGCCGCTGACTGAGCAGCTGTAGCGCCAGCGACTCGTCGTTCTGCAGCCGGCCGGCCTCCACACGACCGGCCCACACGGCATAGTCCTGCCGATAGAAGCGGTCGAGCAACTCGCGCAGATGGGTCATCTCCTGCCTCTTGGCATACTCCGTGAGGCGCAACGCACGGATGAAGCGCACCCACATACGGCGGCGCGGATGCATTGCCTCGCACATCTGCTCCACCGCCATCGGCAGGTCGTTCAGCCAGCGGGCCACCATCTTGCACTCCCGCCGGCTGTACTTCAGCCGCAGCTGTGCATCATATTCGCTGAGCTTCTGCGCGGCCTGCTCCATTCCGCCATACCACCCTGCGTAGGCGCGCTGCTGGTTGCGGCGCAGCGTGCGGACGTCGACAATCTGCGCATCGCCGGTCTTCTGGAACCACAGATAGCGCATCACGTCGACGGGCGAGCGGAAGAGCTGCCCGGCCTCATCGCCGCGCCCCTGCTCCACCAGCTCGCTGACCACGGCAACGAGCGTCTCCTTCATCCCCACCTCCACGGCGGGGATGGGCAGATGGCGCAGCAGCACCCGCAGCGAGTCCTGCTGCGTGGCATCGAGGGGAACGGGCGAGCAGAGCAGTGCCTCCAGATGGGCCGTCAGCTCGGCATCGCCCCACAGGCGCAGCAGCTGCAGCTTGCTGCCCTGACCGCTGAACGTGAAGTGGCTGGTCTCAAAGGGCGTCCCGCAGAAGGGGCACGCCGTATAGCGTTCAAGGGGGAACGTGTCCTCGGGAATGATGTGGCCGCAGGCCAGGCGGGTGCCGTCGGTCTGGAACAGGTTGGCCAGCCACGTGATGAGATGGTCCATCCGCGTCTCGCCCGTAGGGATGTTCCACTGGCGCACCTTGGCTGTCCAGTTGTGGCGTGTGCCCAGCAGGGTGTTCAGCGCGTTGAGCACCTCGATGCGCTGGCGGCTGTCGGTACCGTTGACGGCGTGCAGCAGCGGCTCGTCGAGCGCAAAGCCCAGCTCGCTCAGCTGGCGGGCAAAAGCAGCCGTGGCCGGTCTAATCTGCCTGTCAGGATGGGCATCGGGCAGATAGAGCGCCTGCTGGCGCAGGGCTACAAGCAGTAGTTCTTGGTCCATCGTTCCTCCTTTCGTAAGTCAAAAAAGAGAAAGGCAATGGAGGGACTGCCCGCCGAAGCGGAATCATCTAAACAAGATATCAGAAGTAAGTCCCTCTTGGCCTTTCTGTGCTAAGATGCTTATTACGAATGCAAAAATAGGCTTTTTTCCTCAAACTACAATGCAATGAGGGCAAAAAACGCACAAAAAGATGCCGCAGGGAGGCTGGGAGCTCAGGAAATTCTCGCGAGAATTTTCAGAATTTTCGCGAGAATTTCCCAAATTCTCGCGAGAATTCACAATGCAGAGCAAAGGATGGCGGCAGCGCAAAGGGCAACCGACATCGTCTCTACGGCGCGGTTAATGTGAAGGGCGCGCCGGACATCGGCAGTGGAGAGGGCACGGCTGTTGGTGCCGATATAGGGCTTGTCGATGTATTCGCCAAAATACGTGTGGCCGCCGCCGAAGCGACAGTCCAGTATGCCGGCCAGAGCAGCCTCGGGCCAGCCGCTGTTGGGACTGGCGTGGCAGTGGCCGTAGCGGACTACGAAGCCCAGCAGGCGCGGCCGCCCCGACGCAATCACCATCAGCAGTGCCGTCAGCCGCGCAGGAATCCAGTTGGCCGCGTCGTCAATACGGGCCGCCACGCAGCCGAAGTCGCGGTAGCGCTCGGTGCGGTAGCCTATCATCGAGTCGAGCGTATTCACCATCTTGTAGGCCATCATCCCCGCCGGGCCGAGCACGGCCAGCCAGAACAGCGGGGCCACCACGCCGTCGCTCAGATTCTCGGCCAGCGTCTCCAGTGCGGCCGTGCGCACCTCTTGGGCCGACAGCTGGGTGGTGTCGCGCCCCACGATGCGGGCCACCTGCCGGCGACCGTCGGCGAGCGAGCGGTCGAGTGCCGTAAACACGTCGCGCACTTCGCGGATGAGCGTGGTGCCGGCCAAGCAGGAGAACACCATCAGTGTGACGAGGAGAAAGCGGAGAATGGGAACGGGCGAAAGCAGCAGGCAGAGCCCCTCGGTCAGCAGATAGGCAGCGAGGACGAGCGTAATGGCCATTGCGCCCCCCTTCAGTCGGCGATGGCGGCCGCGATTGAGCCACCGCTCGCCACGGGCTATCAGCCGGCCGAAGAAGACGACAGGATGGGGCCACCACGCCGGGTCGCCCAGCAGAAGGTCGAGCACCCAGCCCACGAGCAGCGGGCCGAGCCCCATCAGAACGGGTAACACACTGTCAAGCGATGCCATTGAGATAGGTTTTGATGGCTGCTATCAGCTGGTCGTCCTCCTCGGGAGTCTGTGCCGCCACGCGGAAGAAGTGGTTGGACAGGCCGTAGAAGTTGGAGCAGTCGCGGATAAGGATGCCATAGTTACGGATGAGATATTGCTTCAGGTCGGCCGACGTGGCAGGGTCGATCTCGACCAGCATAAAGTTGCACTTGCTGTCGAACACGCGGAGGCCTTTAATCGCCGACAGTTCGGCTTGCAGGCGGCGTGCCTCGGCCAGATAGGCCGACATATCCGTCACGGCCGGACGGGCCTCGTCGCTGAGCAGGAACTTGCCGGCCTCGATGGCCAGCGCATTGACCGACCACGGCTGGCGCAACTGGCGCAGACGCTGGATGAGCGTAGGATGAGCCGTGACGTAGCCCAGCCGCAGGCCGGGCACGCAGAACTGCTTGGTGAGCGAGTGGAGCAGCAGCAGATTGGTGCAGTCCTGCATCTCGCTGGGAACGAGCAGGGGCTCCTGCGTGTAGGTCTCGTACGACTGGTCGACGACGAAGACATAACGCTTCATCCGACGGATGACGTAGCTGACGAAGTCTTTCATCAGCACGTTGCCCGAGGGGTTGTTGGGGTTGCATATCCAGTAGACGCGGTCTTCGGGCAGGCGTGTCAGCTCGTCGGCGCGCTCGTAGGAGATGAGGTGGCGGTGCACCCGACAGGCATCGGCATACTCGCTGAACGTGGGCTGCGGAATGACCGAGGCGCAGCCGCGGTAGAGCTGGGCAATGAGATAGATGGCATCGGTGGCGCCATTGGTCACCATCACGCTGTCGGCCGACAAGTTGAGCCGCCGGGCAATCATCCGCTCCAGCGTGCGTGGCTGGGGCTCGGGGTAGTTGCCGACGACGTCGAGCCGCCGGGCCAGATAGTCTTTCAGAGCCTGCAGGTCGGCGTGCTGATAGATGTTGGAGCTGAAGTTGAGCCGTATCTTTCCGCCGTAGCGGTAGAGGTCGTCGCCGTGTCCTTCAATCATTGTGCTGTCGTCATTATCTGGTACAACCGTTCCATATCGAGATGGTGCCGCACGTGGTCGGCCAGCCGGTCGTACTGTTCGTTCTTAAACTGGCCGTAGTCGAAGGCTGCGGCACCGGTGCTGAGCTTGTCGGCATAGGGAGCCAGCAGTCTGTCGATCACTTCGGCGTTGTCCAGCAGGCCGTGGATGTAGGTGCCTGCGCAGCGTTCGTCGGCGCAATAACCGTCGCTTGTGCCGTCGCTCAACAGGCACAGCGGCTGCTCGGGGGCACCGCTGACGGGCAGCGTGCGGCCCATATGTATCTCGTAGCCGGTGAAAGGTAGATGGTGGGGAGGGGATTGTGTAGCATAAAGGGTGGAGGGTGTAGCGTGGAGGGCGGAGGATGTAGCGTGGAGGGTGAAGCTGACCTGACGGGTGCGCTTTTCGCCACCGATGGTGGTGAGTATGGGCAGCAGGCCGAGACCGGGCAGACGCTCAATGTCGCCTTCCACGTGGTCGGGGTCGAGCACCTCTTGCCCCATCATCTGATAGCCACCACAGATGCCCAGCACCGAGGCTCCATCGCGGCGGGCGCGGACAATGGCCTGCGCAGCCCCGTTGCGCCGCAGCTCGTAGAGGTCGGCAATGGTAGACTTGCTGCCGGGCAGGATGATGATGTCGGCCTTCAGCAGTTCCTGCTCGTTGTTGGTATAATATAAATGTACGCGTGGGTCGCGCTCCAGCACGTTGAAGTCGGTGAAGTTGGAGATGTGGCGCAACAGCACCACAGCAACGTTCACCCGTCCGCGCTCGGCAGCGACGGCTTTCTGCGTCAGTGCCACGCTGTCTTCTTCTTCGATGTGGATATCGGTGAAATGGGGGATGACACCCAGCACGGGAACGCCGCACAGCTCTTCCATCATACGGCGCCCCTCGTCGAAGAGGCGCATATCGCCCCTGAACTTGTTGACGATGATGCCGCGGATGCGCCGGCGGTCTTCTGCCGTCTGCAGGGCTATGCTGCCATAGACCGAGGCGAACACCCCGCCACGGTCGATGTCGGCCACCAGCAGCACGTCGGCGTCGGCATAGGCGGCCATCGGCATATTGACCAAGTCCTGCCGGCGCAGATTGAGCTCAGAGATAGAACCGGCGCCCTCGAGCACGATGGGGTTGTAGCGGGCATTGAGGCGGTCGAAAGCCGCGTGGACGGCCTGCCGCAGCTCGTCGCGCCCCTCGTTGCGGAAGTATTCGTAGGCCGAGCTGGAGCCGACAGGACGGCCGTTGAGCACCACCTGCGACGTGTGGTCCGACTGCGGTTTGAGCAGCAGCGGGTTCATATCCGTGTGGGGAGCCAGTCCGGCGGCCTCGGCCTGCACGGCCTGCGCACGCCCTATCTCGTATCCTTCGGGCGTGGCAAACGAGTTGAGTGCCATATTCTGCGCCTTAAAGGGAGCCGGCGCATAGCCATCTTGCCGCAGAATGCGACAGAGCGCCGTGGCCAGCACGCTCTTGCCCACGTCGCTGCCCGTTCCGGCAAGCATTATGTTTCTCAGTCGTCGTTTCATATCCAATAGAGGTGAGTATAGCTGGCTGTGATGTTGCGATGGCGGATGACGGGCGTTGCCACGGCCTCGCCGCGGGCATCGAAGACCTGCGCCGCCGAGGGGGGCTGGGGGTCGAGAAACTGCGTATAGTGGAACTCGTGGCCGCGCCACTTGCGCCCGTCGAGCGTGAAGCGGCGGTAGCCCAGCGACAGCCGTCGGTCGGTCTGCCGCGCGGTGACGGCGTAGGGCAGCGCGCCGCACATCTCGAACGAGCCTTCGTCGCTGACAATGCGCTCGCAGAGATACATCATTCCGCCACACTCGGCAAGAATGCGCCCGTCCCGAAGGGCATATTCCCTAATGGACGTACGCGCCCGCACAGCCCGTTGCAGCGCCTCCAGATGCTTCTCTGGGTATCCGCCGGGCAGGTAGAGCAGCTGGGTATCGGCCGGCAGCGGCTCGTCCTGTTCGGGGTCGAAGAAGACGACGCGCCCACGGCTGCGCAGCCGGTCGAGATGTTCCTCATAGATAAACGAAAAAGCCTCTGCATTGCGGGCCACCGCGATGACGCCCTCAGCCCTGCCCTCCTCCGGGTTCTGGCTTTCTGGCTCCGGTGCCAACTGCTCCATCTGCAGTTCGTCCACCATCCCCTGCCAGTCCACGTGCTCCTCAAGGAGGCTTACCAGCCTGTCGGCCTCAGCAGAATGGCTGAAGTCGAGCCCCAGATAGCGCGAAGGTTGCTCAAGTGCGGCGTCGCGCGGCAGACATCCGTAGCAGCGCAGTCCGGCGTCAGCACACACCTCGGCCAGCATCCGCCGGTGGCGCGCAGAGCCCACCCGATTGAAGATGACGCCTGCGATGTGCACCTCGGCGTCGAAACCGGCAAAGCCGCGCAACAGTGGTGTCAACGAGTAGGCAGCACTGCGGGCATCGACCACCAGCACCACAGGCAGACCGAGCAGGCGTGCTATCTCAGCCGACGAGCCACGCCAACGCTCATAACCGTCGTAGAGCCCCATCATTCCCTCCACGATGCAGACGTCGGCCGATGCACCATAACGGGCATAGAGGTGGCGCAGGTGGTCAGCCGGTGCCATAAAGCTGTCGAGATTGACCGACGGCCGCCCGCAGACAGCCTCGTGAAACTTGGTGTCGATGTAGTCGGGACCGCATTTGAAAGGCTGCACCGTCCGGCCTCGGCGGGTCAGCAGCGCCATCAGCCCGCGCGCTACCGTCGTCTTACCCGAGCCCGATGCAGGTGCTGCGATGAGGAATTGTGTTTTCGTTTTCACGCCTGCAAAGATAGCAGATAATTCCGAAACCGCCTTACATTTGCACTCCAAAATCCTAAAAAATCACCCCAGCACTCCCCTTCCCACAGCGATGCCATCACATAGGGACGGCATCCTTAAAAAGTCATTTCATTTGTTTCACTGATTGGAAATGCAGCAATGGGGCCGGAGGACGACCCATTGCAAGTCCCTTTTCACACAAATTTCATTTCGACCGAAAACTTTTCCGCCTTCATTTGTTGCTATCTGCCAAAATTCCAGTATCTTTGCATCGTGTTTCGTATGGAACACAAGACATATTGCTCAATAGTCTCTCAATCGCCACCGAGAAGAAACGAGCAAACTATCAATATTGGGACTGTCCCGACAACGGGCGCAGCATCCCCATATTTGATAGTGGCTTGTGGCGAGCCGAGAGACGTATGGTGAATGCCTGCGCCTTTCGTGTTTAGAAAAGGATACTATTAATATTAAAAAGTAAGTGATATGAAGAAGTGGTTAATTTTTGGCGGTGGTGTCTTGACAGGAATTGTCTTGACATTTGTATTTGCTTTCATCTTCTCGGCAAGTCGTTCGGGAAGCGATGATGGAATTACTTGGTTTGAGAAGCCTGGTGATGTGATTGAGGTCAAAGCATTCCAAGTATTTCAAGTGTTGGGAGAAGATGCTGCATTGGTAAAAGGGCAAACATATGAAGACTTGGATTTGGAGATTTTCACGGGGGCAATCTATTTGCTGACGAATGAAGACGGCAAATATTATTATGATGACGAGATTGTAAAAGTCCCCGATGGCAAAGTTGCAAGACAAGTTGGCATCTATCAGTATCAGACAAAATCCAATTTCGGAAAGACTGTACCTATTATTCAAATTATGAACAAATAAAAACAGATGATATGAAGAAAATTCTTATTATGATTTTTATGCTGGTCGCGATAAATGTAGGTGCCCAGACGAATAGTGATAACAAAGTATATTTTTCTCCTGATGCAAATGTGACATATCGCTTGTTCAAGACACAGAATATGCATATTTTCATTAAACTTAACACAAGCAATGGAACGATGAAGCTTGTGCAATTTAGTACGTCAAGTGTAAATGATATGATGGAAGCTAATTTGAGCAATATTGAATTAGTGACAAGAGCAGAAGCCAAAAACGGTCGTTTCTATTTATACCCGACAGACAACTTTTATACATTCTTGCTGTTAGACCAAATAGATGGAAGAGTTTGGCAAGTCCAATGGTCTACAGACCCAGAAAGCAGAGGAATACTAAGAATATACTAAGCACTTCACAAAGAATCTATGACAAAGGAAGAATATGAGCGACTACTAAAGTCTGATTATTGGAAGGGTTATTCCTATTCGCTGATTAAGGAGCGCAATTTTACGTGTGAGGATTGTGGCAGGCGATTTTATGGCGAGAGAAATAAACTCCAAGTGCATCATCTTGTGTATCGTGATGTTAATCCTTGGTCATATAGCCCTGACGAAGTGGTAGTCTTATGTGAAGATTGCCACAAGAAACGCCACGGCATTACAACAGAGACAAGGACAGAACCAAGCTCATCCTACACCCAATCTTCGCTTGGCAATTATGACAAAACGTATTCTTTCTCAACAGACAGCAACACAGAGAGCCCATTTTCTTCCGTAAATGACAATCCGCTTGACACCAATGACCGCTCTCTTTACGATATTGAGCCAGAACCGAGCAGAGGCTTCAGATCCAAATACATCATATATGGACTACTCCTGTTTCTATGCCTCATAATAGGACGGGATATGTTTTTCAAACAAAAGTCAATAACCAACAACAGGCCGTCCTATGAGAACAAAAGTCTGCCAATAAAGAATCATAATATCGTTCCCGCCCAATCAGAGGAAGTGCCTTTGGAGGCAGATAGACCTTCCCTAAAAAGAGATAACAAGCTTATGGACAATAATGCGACCGAAACTTCTACTGATGAAGACGTGTTACCTATTGAGGTTAAGTCTTCTGTTACAGCAAAATTCACAGGAACAGAGTCTGCTTCTGCAAAGCCGAATGATGAAACCGAACAAGAAGTCCCCAAAAGAGAGCTATCCACATTGGAAATCATTGAAAGGAGAAATCACGAAAGTGCAGTAAGGCGTGCCCAACGTACAGGAGTAAGCACGGAAGGCAGTACAATAGATATTCTTGAAAGAATCAATCACGCAGATGTGGTTAAACGAGCAAAGCGTATGGGCGTAAGCACGGAAGGCACTACAATAGATATTCTCGAAAGAATCAACCACGCAGATGTGGTTAAACGAGCAAAGCGTATGGGCGTAAGCACGGAAGGCACTACAATAGATATTCTTGAGAGAATCAACCACGCAGATGCGGTTAAACGAGCAAAGCGTATGGGCGTAAGCACAGAAGGCAGTACAATAGATATTCTTGAAAGAATCAACCGTAAAGAAATGGAGAGATATAATTACTAAGGTCTATGATTACATTCCATAATGCAACCGATACAGATGGACGTATCATCCACATTGATGAAGTCACAAAAGACAATCGTGCCGAGCATTATTATTGCGTTGGATGCGGTGGAGAAATGAGTGCCGTTCTTGGGGATAAACGAGAACATCATTTCCGACACAAAGAGGCTCATTGCAGTTGGGAAAGTTATCTGCATAAACTTGGAAAGATGCGGTTAAAGCAGAGATTTGACACACAGAATGAGTTTATCATCAAATACTATGTTGAACATCATTGCGACCAATCAAAAGGCTGCAAACTTGAACCGATTTATAGGGACAATAAATGTAATCGTAGAGAATTGAAAGCTGTTGACTTGAAAAAACTGTATGATACTTGTGAGGAAGAAGTAACTTATAAAGGGTTTCGAGCCGATTTAATGCTGTCAAGCAAAGAGCATCCAGAATATGAACCGGTTTTTCTTGAAATATCTGTCACTCACGACTGCGAACTTAATAAATTAGCATCAGGCATTCAGATAATCGAACTAAAGATTGCTGACGAGAAAGATGTATTGCGTCCACTTATCGAGGAAGATAGCCTATTCGGACGTACTAATCCTGAGCATCCTTATGATTTCAATGCTTTGCCGCCAACCCGTTTTTTCAATTTCAAGCGCAAGTTCGAAACAGCCCGACCACTTGAACGCTTTTGGTTGACAAAGGACGACAACGGTATTTTACGAGGAAACTGCATACGGGACAATTTGAATTGCAGAAATGTCACAGACAATCACCGAGAGGATTCTCTTTATGAAATAGCAATACCATCAGAAGTCGTAGTTAATAATCGCAAGCCCAATCTTTATGAGTTTGGAATGATGAAAGCCATCAACACAGGCATTAACGTTAGACATTGTGGCATTTGCAATAAGTATGGACGTTGCATTTGGAATTATATGGAGGAAATCAATGATAAGAAAACTGGTGAAAAGCGTAATGTTCCAAGACAAATTGGGATGCATCAGATTCCAGACAACAAGATAGACAAAGTTGCACAAGCAAGTGGATGCAAGAATTATTCTCACAACCATTTCTTTGTCTATCAAGTATTAAACAATCTTCGTAGTCTTCCATATTGGGAATGGAAAAAAGATGTGAAATAATTCTTTTAAACATCTCCGCCATAGCGGTTATTCTTGTATTTCATCTTTTTCCAAATCGAAAGCTCTTGGTTACTTCCGCTTTTTGCCCTATACGTTATAATCGTAGCTTCGCGCCATCCTCACTGAATGATGGGCTGCGAAAGACTACTTCATCAATTGCTTCAAATCGTAATACATCGGTATGGTGTAGGCTTCTTCGGCTATCTCATTAACCAGCATCTTAAAGCCATTCTTCACATAGAAAGGAACTGCTGCGCGATAAGCATCGACCGTGAGAAACCGGCACGCCGATTGTGACTGCTGCTGAACAAGCATCTGTTTGATACCCGAGACGAGCCGGGTACCTATGCCGCCCTGCTTGCAGGAGAGAGATACGGCCAAACGGCCTATCTTCACGGCAGGATAGCTGCTAAAATGTTTCTCGTGCGGAATGGTGTTACGGAGCTTACGCCAAAGATTTTTGGGAACAGTAGTGCTCGAAATCTTGTCATTCAGCAGACTGTAATAGGCCAATGTCTGCTCATCGTCTTCAAGCACGAAAGTATTGGCCAGCATCTGCTGACGGTAAAACATTGCATCGTCAATGAGAAAGCCGTTCAGATCGTCGTCTCCGCAATCGAACGGCTTCAGCGTTTCTATGTCTTCCAGCTTGGTCAGTCGCATCAGTGGGTTACATTTGGAAAGTTGCTATGCTCTTCATCCAAGCGTAGGCATCCGACAACTGTGCCTTCTCCTCTTCCGAGGCAGGCTGGATATTCTCCATATCGTGAAGGAAGCGCGTTGCATCCTCACCAAAGAGAATTGGGGTTTCTGCGATTTGTCTTGCCATCTTTTGCTCTTTCTGTAACCTAATTTATATTTAAGTCGCTACAAAGGTAGCGATTTTTTCACAAACTTGATGCATTCAAAACGTTAAAATGACGAAAAACGGGCAGAATACATTACTTCTTCGAGAACAAGCGGTTCATCAGGAATTATCCGCTGAAAAATTTGGCCATATCATCTATTTGACTTACCTTTGCACCCGAATCAGGGCAATCCCGGGGCCGATGCCTCGCGATGTAAGGGAATCCGGTGATGAGTCCGGAGCTGTTCCTGCAGCTGTAATCCCCCTTTTTGTAAGGCCTGCTCCTATAACGCCACTGACCTGCGCGGTCGGGAAGGCAGAGCAGACCGGGGAAAGCCAGAAGACCTGCCTGCAGTTCGCTACACGGAGAGCGCCGTGCCTTCAGGAAGAAAGGTGGCGGCAATTCCATAAAACTATTGACATCACGCGTATGAAACAACGACTGATGGTTGGGCTCGTGGCCGCATTGGCTGCGACCCAGTGCATTGTAGCACAGGCCACCCTGCAGGGCGACCGGCTGCAAGAGGTGGTGGTGACGGGTACTGGCACGCAGCATCTGCTGAAAGATGCGCCCGTGCAGACCGAGGTCATCAGCAGCCGCCAGCTGCAAGCCTACGGTGCCAGCTCCATCGAGGACATCCTCGGTGGGCTGTCGGCCTCGTTTGCCTTCAACGAGGGCGATATGGGCTCGCAGATGCAGATGAACGGGCTGGGCAACTCCTATATCCTCATCCTCATCGACGGCAAGCGCATCCACGGCGACGTGGGCGGCGAGAACGACCTGAGCCTCATCGACCCGCACGACATCGAGCGCATCGAGATTGTCAAAGGAGCCTCGTCGGCACTCTACGGCAGCGATGCCATCGCGGGCGTCATCAACATCATCACCAAGAAGCACCGCCAGCAAGGGCTGCTCGCCGAGAACACCACCCGTGTCGGTTCCTATGGCGACCTGCGCCAGCACAACGGGCTGGCACTCAACGTCGGGCGCTTCTCGTCGTTCACCAACTTCCAGCTGCAACACTCGGACGGATGGCAGAACACGGCCGTGGAGAACACGGACGCCTTCGAACAGCCCATCACCGACTCGCGCAACAACACCGTCAACCGCCACACCAACTGGCAGCTGGCCGAGCGGCTGACCTACCAGCTGCGCCCCGACATCGAGCTCTACGCCGACGGCAGCATCTACTGGAAGCGCATCTACCGCCCCTGCGGCAAGTATGCCAAGTATGACGTGAAGACTTACGACCTGTCTTATCGCAACGCATCGGCCGCTACCGGCGGACGGTGGAAGCTGAACAAGACCGACGTCGTCACGCTCGACATCGACTGGAACCGCCACGCCTACTATCACAACTTCACCAAGACCACGCTCACTGAGGGCTTCAACGAGCAGGGCAATCTTGTCTTCGACTTCCCCTACTTCGCCGGACAGCGGATGCTGCAGAGCGACCAGCAGCGCACGATGGTGCACCTGAAGGGCGTGTTCACCCTGCCGGCCGGCAACCGCCTGAGTGCCGGAGCCGAATATCGCTACGACTGGCTGAAGGCGCCCACCAGCATTGCCAGCCAGCGACAGAGCGACCACACCGAAGCCGTCTATGCGCAGGATGAGTTCACGCTGTGGCAGCCGCTCAACATCACGGCCGGCCTGCGCCTGAACCACCACCCCTCGTTCGGTCTGCGGCTCACGCCAAAGGTGTCGGCAATGCTGAAAGCAGGCGACGCACTGCGCCTGCGGGCCACGTGGAGCGAGGGCTTCAAGACGCCCACGCTCAAAGAACAATACTATCACTATATGCGCGATATGACGATGCTCATCCTCTATCTGGGCAACCGCGACCTGCGCGCACAGCACTCCGACTACTTCTCGCTGGGCGCCGAGTACACCATCGGCCATCTGACGGCCAGCGTCACGGGCTATTATAATAAGGTAGACGATATGATCACGCTGGTCACCGTCCCCACCTCCGAGGCCCCGCAGCAGTACCGGCAGGAGTACGGCGAGCTGCTGAATAAGGTGCGCCGCTACCAGAATCTGGACGATGCCGAGACCTTCGGGGCCGACGTCAGTCTGCGCTATGCCTACCGCGAGGTGACGGCAGGCATCGGCTACAGCTATCTGGACACGCGCGCCCACCTCTACAACAGCGACCACGACCGGACAGAACGTGTCGTCATCGACGGAATGGCCCACCACAAGGCCAACGTCTACGCCACGTGGCAGCACCGCTGCTCGCCCGTCTACCAGTTCTCCGTCGGCCTCTACGGACGCGCATCGAGCAAGCGCTACTATCAAATCAACGGCAACGGAAAGGGATACCAGACGTGGCGCATCACCACCGGCCACGACCTGACACCGCGCGGCACGCTGAGCTATCGCATCGAGGCAGGCATCGACAACCTCTTCAACTACTGCGACCGCACGCCCCACGGCCTGCATCTGGGCACCACCACGCCCGGCCGCACCGTCTATGCAGGCCTGACCATCCGGCTGAACCGAGGCAAGAAACTCAAAAACAATTATAAGTCTAACTCAAATTACAACAACGATGAACAAGATTAAGTATCTGATGATAGCCCTGATGGCTGTCATCCTGAGTGTTAACCTGACCGCTTGCAGCGACGACGACGACAACACGAAGTCGAACGTGGAGCGCTACCAGAGCGAGGTAGAGGCTGCCGTGAAGGCACAGAAGAAGAACAACAAGGCCATCCTGCTGGTTGCCTTCGGTTCTACGTGGCAGCAGGCTTTCGACGCCTTCGACCAGACGGTGGCTGCCTACAAGAGCGCCTTCCCCGGCTACGACGTCTATCTGTCGTTCTCGTCGGCCATCTGCATCAACCGCGCCGCTGCCGGTGAGAATGCTGCCGACGGTGCCGAGATTCGCAACTACTACGCACCCAACTACTGGCTCGAGGCTTTCGGCCGCGCCGGCTATGAGGACATCACCGTGCAGTCGCTGCAGGTCATCCCGGGCGAGGAGTACGGCCGCGTGGTCAACTTCCTTAAGGACTTCGGCAACAACGTGAACAACACGCTGAGCAATGAGTATCTGAAGAACGTGAAGCTGCACCTCGGCACGCCGCTGATGGCCACCACCGACGACGTAGACGCACTGGCCGACGCCCTGCACGCCAACTTCTCGAAGTACAGCAGCAACGGCATCGTAGCCTTTATGGGCCACGGCAACCCCAACGAGTACGACACTTACAGCGCCAACATCCGCTACACCCAGCTGGAGGAGGCCCTGCAGGCCAAGTATGGCAAGAACTACTACGTAGGCACGGTAGATATGGAAGACAACTTCAAGACGCAGGTCTTCGCCCGTATGCAGGCCAACGGCGTTCAGGGCAACGTCTACTGCGCACCGCTGATGTCGGTTGCCGGTGACCACGCCCACAACGATATGGCCGGCGACGACGACGAGTTCAACCTGAACGAGGAGAACGGCGAGATGGAGGATACCAGCTGGAAGGTGTACTTCAACGCACAGGACGGCTTTACCTGCAACGACGAGCTGGAGAAAGACGTCGTACGCGGTCTGCTGGAGTACAGCAATGTTCGCCAGCTGTGGATCAACCACACCAAGACAGCCGTAGCCAGCGAGCCGCTGGAATACTTCCATTCTAATGACGGAACAGAGTAAAAAGCCACCGATGAACAGACACAGAATCATAGCTGCCGTCATTCTCGGCAGCTTACTCCAGACAGCGAACGGGCAGCGCCATATGCCCGTTCGCGACTCGTTAATGACGCAGCGCGTCGTCGAACTGGGTCCCGTCGTAGTGACGGGCAGTGGCCACCATCAGCACCTGCGCAGTGCCACCACGCCCGTGCGGGTCATCTCGCAACGCGACATCCGCCAGACGGGCGTGAGCAACTTCAGCGACGCGCTGACACGCGTAATGCCGCAACTCAGCGTGGCGCCCAACTCGATGGGCTCGTTCCTGCGAATGAACGGACTGGGCAACAAGTACGTGCTCATCCTCGTCAACGGCAAGAAGCTCATCGGCGACATCTCGGGCAACGTAGACTTGAACCGCATCAACGTGGGGCGCATCCGCCGCATCGAGGTGCTCGACGGGGCTGCCTCGTCGCTCTATGGCTCAGATGCCATCGGCGGCGTGGTCAACATCATCACCGAGCAGCCCACCGACGAGCTCATCGCCCTGACCGGCGACACCCGTGTATCGGGCAAGGGACAGCTCAAGCAGACCGTCAACCTCGACTTCTATCAGCAGGGGTTCGGCTCGTACACGTCGTGGACGTATGACGCTGCCGACTCTTACCGCACCAACGACTACGAATACGTCAGCGGCGAGGAGGGCGAGACGCAGCGCACCGTGGCCCCGCTCTTCCCCGGCTATCGGTCGAGCGTGCTCTCGCAGCGCTTCACTTACAGCCCCACGCGTCGCCTCTCCTTCCACGCCGAGGGCCAGTACGGCTGGCGCAAGACCCACCGCCCCAACACCAACGACGAGGTGAAAGGCGGCTTCGACTACGAGATGCGCTCCGAATCGTGGCGCTGGAACGCCGGCGCACTCTACAAGCTGGGACGCCGCAACTCCATCCAGTTCGACCTTATCGGCGACAACTACGGCTACGGCTACCAGTACGACGTACCCACCAAGACCTACGACGTGGGTGAGTATGCGTGGAAGAAAAACCAAGCCTACTACGAAGCCGAGCTGAAAGGCATCTTTGCCCTGCTGCCGAAAGGCACGACCATCGTCGGAGCCGACTGGCGCAACGACTTCCTGCGCGCTGCCACCGGCAACGTCAGCGGCCACGCCTACACGTGGGCCGGCTACGTACAGCACGAGCAGACGCTCATCGGCGACCTGAAGATGACGGCCGGACTGCGCTACAACTACCACAAGACTTTCGGCAGCGACCTGACGCCAAAGGTGGCACTGATGTATGCGCCGGGACCGTTCAACTTCCGCGCAGCCTACAGCCGGGGCTACCGCACGCCGGGACTCGACGAGCTCTACTACCACTACTGCACGTGGTCGCGCGGCGTAAGCACCATCACGCTGGGCAACCAGCAGCTGCGCCCCGAGAAGAGCGACTACTTCTCGCTGGGAGCCGAGTATAACGGACAGCGCTTCTCGCTGGGTGTCACGGGCTACATCAACCGCGTGGCCGATATGATTATTAAGGAGAACGTCGACGTAGACGACCGCAACATCGCACAGCTACGGCAGGAGTTTCCCGAGATTACCGACGAGCAGGCACTGAAGCTGGACCACTATCAGCACTACATCAACAGTGACCGCGGCCGCGTCTATGGAGTGCAGGTGAACGGCTCGGTCACTCTGTTCAGCGACTTGCGCCTCTCGGCCAGCTATGCCTACACCTACGCCCGCACCCAGACGGCCGACGAAGCGTGGCAGCTGCTGGAACGGAGCATCAAGAACACGGCCACCGTCAGTGCCGACTACAGCCACCGCTGGCGCGGCTACGGGCTGGGCGTCAACCTGAACGGCCGCCTGCAGAGCCGCACCTACTACAGCGACAAGTACGACGATGCGCCGGGATTCGGCATCTGGAACCTCAACACGACCCATCACTTCAGCCCCTGCCGCTGGCTGGAACTGGAGCCAAGCATCGGCATCGACAATCTCTTCAACCGTGTTGACCGCCGTATCGACTCCGCCCGCCGCCGCTTTGCGCTCTATTCGCCGGGTCGGATGCTGGTGGTCGGACTGCGTTTCAAACTGAAATAACTGACGAAAAAAGCGTGTCAGCCCCTGTGGCTTACACGCTTTTTTCGTATATTTGCACCTAAAACCTAAGACGATGAGCAGAATAGTGATTGCCGGCATCGGGCCGGGCAGCCCCCAAGACATCACCCCCGCCGTGACCCAAGCCATCAGCGAGGCCGACGTGGTGGTGGGCTATAAGTATTACTTCCAGTTTGTCACGCCCTATCTGCGCGACGGCGCACGCTGTGTCGACACCGGGATGCGCCGCGAGCGCGAACGGGCAGCGCAGGCACTGGCACTGGCACGCGAAGGAAACAACGTAGTGGTCATCTCGTCGGGCGATGCAGGCATCTACGGAATGGCACCGCTCGTCTACGAGCTGGCCGACCGCGACGGGACAGCCGTCGACATCGAGGTGCTGCCCGGCATCTCAGCATTCCAGAAAGCGGCGTCGCTGCTGGGGGCTCCCATCGGCCACGACCTGTGCATCCTGTCGCTCTCCGACCTGCTCACGCCGTGGGAACTCATTGAGCGCCGCATCCGCGCAGCAGCCACGGGCGACTTCATCACCGCCGTCTACAACCCCAAGAGCCACGGCCGCTACTGGCAGCTCTACCGGCTGCGCGAACTGATGCTGGCCGAGGGGCGCAGCGCCAGCACCCCCGTGGGCTACGTGCGGCAGGCCGGCCGACCGGAGCAGACCGTCAGGCTGACCACGCTGGGACAGCTCGACCCCGAGGACATCGATATGTTTACGGTGCTCATCATCGGCAACTCGCAGTCGTACACCGCCAACGGGCGGATGATAACGCCCCGCGGCTATGCCCTCACATCCCCTGCCGACGGACAGGAGAAGGTGGGGCAGCAGATAATGATACGCTCCTTCCGCCGCATCGAGTCGGAGCTGCACCGCCGCGACTTCCCGCTCGGCCACAAGTGGGCCCTGCTGCACGCCATCCATACCACGGCCGACTTCGAGATGGAGCGGCTGCTCCTCACCGACGAGAATGCCGTAGAGACGCTGTACCAGCGCGTGAAGGACGGACAGCTGAAGACCATTGTCACCGACGTGACGATGGTGACCAGCGGCATTCGCAAAGGAGCCCTCGAGCGACTGGGCATCGAGGCCCGCTGCTATCTGGCCGACGAGCGCGTGGCCGAGCTGGCACAAAGCCAGCAGATTACGCGCACGCAGGCCGGCATCCGGCTGGCCGTCAGCGAGCATCCCGATGCGCTCTTCGCCTTCGGCAATGCCCCCACGGCACTGATGGAGCTCTGCTCGCTCATCCGTCGGGGCGTGGCGCGGCCGGCCGGCATCATCGCCGCGCCCGTGGGCTTTGTCCACGTGTGCGAGTCAAAGCAGATGGTGAAGCCCTTCACGCAGATTCCCAAGCTCATCGTCGAGGGGCGCAAGGGCGGCAGCAATCTGGCGGCCACGCTCTGCAACGCCATCCTCACCTTCGACGATGCACAGCAGCTGCGGCCGGGAAGAGACCTTTAGAATTGGAGATACAGAGAGTGTAAGCTATGCAATATGTCATCATTGGAATCAGCGACGCACCGCAGCCGCAGCTGTCGGCCGAGGCGGTGCAGACAGTCCGCAGCGGACGGGTGTTCTCGGGCGGGCGGCGCCACCGTGAGATAATGAAGCCGTTGCTGCCCGAGGGTACGCAGTGGATTGACATCACGACGCCGCTGGACGACGTGTTCAGACAGTACGAGGCTGTTGCCGCCACGGCCGCACCCGCCGACTTCATCGTTATCTTCGCCTCGGGCGACCCGCTGTTCTTCGGCTTTGCCAACACGCTGCTGCGCCGATGGCCTGAGGCCGACGTGCGGCTCTTCCCCACCTTCAACTCGCTGCAGATGCTGGCCCACCGCCTGCTGATGCCCTACGACGACCTGCGCATCGTCTCGCTCACGGGGCGGCCGTGGCCCGCGCTGGACCGTGCCCTCATTGAGCGCGCACCGAAGATTGGCATCCTTACCGACCGCAACCACACACCGGCGGCCATCGCCCGCCGACTGCTGGACTACGGCTACACCGACTACGACGACGTGGCCGTAGGCGAACACTTGGGAAATCCCGAGCGCGAGCGCATCAGCCGGCTATCGCTCAGCGAGACGGCCAGTGCACAGTTCGACCATCCTAACTGCCTGATTCTGAGCGCAAGGAATGTCCAGCGCGCTCCCTTCGGGCTCCCCGATGCCGAGTTTGCCACGCTCGAGGGGCGGCCGGGAATGATGACCAAGATGCCCATCCGCCTGCTGTCGCTCCAAGCAATGGAACTGCCGCGGCGCAGCGTACTGTGGGACGTCGGCTTCTGCACGGGCTCCGTCAGCATCGAGGCACGCCTGCAGTTTCCCCATCTCACCATCGAAGCCTTCGAGATTCGCCCCGAGGGAAGCACACTGATGGCCACCAACACGCGCCGCTTCGGAGCACCCGGCATCGGCATCCACATCGGCGACTTCTTTGAGACCGACGTGCGCCAGCTGCCGCGCCCCGATGCCGTCTTCATCGGCGGCCACGGCGGACGTCTGGCAGCAATGATGGAGCGCATCAGCCGCGTCCTGCTGCCGGGCGGATGCATCGTGATGAATGCCGTCAGCAGCGAGAGCCGCAGCACCTTCCTCGCGGCCTGCCAGCCGCTGGGGCTCGTCTTACAACCCGAAATGCGCATTGCCATCGACTCCTATAACCCGATTTACATCCTGAAATGTGTGAAGCCTCAGCAAATTCTCGCGTAAATTTTCCGAATTCTCGCGAGAATTCCGGAAATTCTCGCGAGAATTTGGTTTCAGCCCAACCACTCGAACCCAACCAAACAGCCACCCGATAATGACAAACAAGCCAATCATCAGCATCATAGCTACCTCCGAAGCCTCGCAGACCCTTGCCCACCGCATTGGCAGGGCCGTCGGGGGAACACTCGTCAGCAGAGCCGACGTAGGCTCGCTGTGGAAACAGACCGACGCCTTCGTCTTCATTGGTGCAATGGGCATCTGCGTCCGCACCATCGCGCCCTACGTCAACGACAAGCACAGCGACCCAGCCGTGGTCTGTGTCGACAGCCTCGGCCGCTCGGTCATCAGCGTGCTGTCGGGCCACGTCGGCGGAGCCAACGAACTGACCCAACAAGTGGCCGCCGCGCTGGGAGCCACCCCCGTCATCACCACACAGAGCGACTTGCAGCAGCTGTGGCCGCTCGACCTGCTGCCCCAGCGCTTCAGCTGGGCGGTGAAGGGCGAGCTCAATCCCGCCATCTTTGCCTTCGTCGACCGACGCCCTACGGCACTGCTCATCGAGCATCACGACCGTGGCACCGACGAGCTGGAGCGAACGTGCCCTGACTTTGTGGAGCCGGTCGGCTCGCTGGCCGAGGTGAGCAGTGCCCGCCACCGGCTGCTCATCCTCGTCTCCTACCGCCACTACCCACCCGCAGAGCTGCCTGCCGGCGTACAGGTGCTGCAATACGTGCCGCGCGTGCTCACCGTCGGCATCGGACTGGCCCATCAGGCCGCTGCCGTGGAGCGCATACTGAGCGACATCCCGACGGTGATGCAGCAGCAGGGGCTGGAGCCACTGGCCATCAGCACCTATGCCACCATCGACGTCAAGGCCGACGAGCCCGTCGTCCGCCGTCTGCAAGCCGACGGGCAGCGCGTCGTCTTCTACACGGCCGAGGAGCTGCAGACCGTCGACGTGCCCACGCCGAGCGAGGTAGTGTCGCGCCACGTAGGCACGCCCAGCGTCAGCGAGGCCGCCGCCCTGCTGGCATCCAACGTCGGACTGCTGCTGATGCCGAAACACAAAAGTCCCGAGAAGGACTTCACACTGGCCGTAGCCGCCCCCCATCCGTCGTCGGCCACCCTCCACCATCACCCCATCGAGATAGTAGGTGCCGGCCCGGGCGACCCCGAACTCATCAGCGTGCGCGGACGGCGACTGCTGGAGCAGGCCGACCTTATCCTCTATGCCGGCAGTCTGGTGCCGCGCGAGCTCACCGACTGCCACAAGCCCGGCGCCACCATACGCAGCAGTGCCTCGATGGCACTGGAAGAGCAGTGCGCGCTGATGAAGGACTACTACGACCGCGGACTGGCCGTCGTGCGGCTGCACACGGGCGACCCCTGCATCTTCGGAGCCATACAGGAGCAGATGGCCTTCTTCGACCGCAACGCAATGGACTATCACATCACGCCCGGCATCTCGTCGTTCCTCGCGGCCGCTGCCGAGCTACGCTCACAGTTCACCATCCCCGAGCGCACGCAGACCATCATCCTGACCCGCGGCGAGGGGCGCACCCCGATGCCCGAACGGGAGAAGCTGCATCTGCTGGCACGCTCGCAGAGCACGATGTGCATCTTTCTCAGTGCGGCCATCGTCGACGACGTGCAGGCCGAGCTGCTGCAGGAGTATCCCGCCGAGACGCCCGTGGCCGCCTGCTACCATCTGACGTGGCCCGACCAGCGCATCTATCGCGGCCAGCTGAAAGACCTGTCGCGCATCGTCAAGGACAACCACCTCACGCTGACCACAATGCTGGTGGTGGGCGAAGCCATCGACAACCGGAAGGGGCTGTCGGAGCTCTACAACCGCCACTTCACTCATCTTTACCGTAAAGGAGAAGACTAATGATACTCGTATTCGGAGGAACCACCGAGGGGCGCGCCGCCATCAGCGAGCTGGAAGAGGCGGGTCAGCACTACTACTACTCGACGAAGACGGGCGAGCAGGACGTCACGCTGCACAACGGACAGCTGCTCAGCGGGGCGATGACGCAAGAGGCGATGCGCGAGTTCTGCACCGCCAACGCCATCCGCCTCATCGTCGACGCAGCCCATCCCTTTGCCGCCCATCTGCATCAGACGGTGGTCACGGTCGCCGCCGAGCTCGGCCTGCCCGTCATCCGCTATGAGCGCCAGTACCCCGAGCGGGCGGAGGACATCCGCTGGATTGATGACTATGCGGAGCTCGCAGCGCTCTCGGAGAGCTCAGAGAGCTCCGAGAACTCCGAGAACTCCGAGACCTCCGAGCGCTCCGAGAGCTCCGAGCCCTCCGAGACCTCAGAGAACTCCGAGCCCTCGAAGCTCCTCCTCGCAACCACGGGCGTGCAGAGCATCGGCCGCCTAAAGCCCCTCGAGGCGCAGGGGCTGCGCATCGTCTATCGCATCCTGCCGCGCGAGTCGTCGATTCGGCTGGCCCATCAGCAGGGAGCCGACGACAGCCAGCTGTGCTTCTATCAGGAAGGGGAAGACGAGGAGGAAGTGATGCGCCGCCTGAAGCCCGCCTTCATTCTGCTGAAAGAGAGCGGCCGCTCTGGCGGATTCACCGAGAAAGTAGAGGCAGCACGCCGACTGGGCATCCGCATCATCGCCCTCAAACGCCCCTCCATCATCAGCCCGTCATCCTCCACCCTCCACCATCCGTCCGTCACCTTCCACCAAGTGGACGGCCCCTTCGGCCTGCGCCGGATGATAGAACGGCTGCTGCCCGACTTCTACCCACTGCACAGCGGACTGACCACGGGCACCTGCGCTACGGCCGCTGCCATCGCTGCCGCCCGACAGGCATTGTTGGGGGAGCAGCCGCCGACGGTGGGCGTCGTGCTGCCCAACGGCGAGACCATCCCCGTTGAGGTGCACTATGCGGAGGGCTACGCCTACGTCATCAAAGACAGCGGCGACGACCCCGACGTGACCAAAGGCATCGAGATACGGGCGGTCGTAGAACGGAAGGGCGGCGCCGGAACACCGATAGAGATCGTGGCGGGGCAGGGCATCGGCACCATCACCCTGCCGGGATTCGACTACCCGCCGGGCGAGCCGGCCATCAACCGCGTGCCGCGGCAGATGCTGCGGCAGAACCTACAGCCGTTCGGGCGGCCGCTGCGCATCACGCTGAGCGTTCCCGAGGGCGAGGAGATAGCCCGCCGCACGTTCAATCCGCGCCTCGGCATCACCGGCGGCATCAGCATCATCGGCGTCTCGGGCATCATCAAGCCATTCTCAGAGGAGAGCTTCATCCAGTCTATCCACAAGTGTCTGGAGGTGGCGCGGGCTACGGGAACGGGCCACGTGGTCATCAACAGCGGTGCGAAGAGTGAGCGCTACGTCAAGCAGCACGTGACGGGACTGCCGCCGCAGTGCTTTGTGGAGTACGGCAACTACATCGGCGAGACCATCCGGATGGCGGCCGAGCTGGGCATCGGGCACGTCACGCTGGGCGTGATGATAGGAAAGGCCGTGAAGCTGGCGGCAGGACATCTGGACACCCACAGCCGCCGCACGGTGATGGACCGCGCCTTCATCGGCCAGATGCTGGACGAGTGCGGAGCCGACGAGGGCACAAAAAAACGGGCTGAGGGAATCACCCTCGCCCGTGAACTATGGGACTTTGCACCTGAAGCTTTCTTCCAAGTGGTGAAGCACCACTGCTATGAACACTGCCGCCCGCTGTTGCCCGACGGCCAGCTGACGCTCTTCCTCATTGACGAACAGGGCGGCATCCATTAATCATAAGGCGGATGAGGGCCGCCAGCCTATTCTTCGACCACCCGAATGGTCAGCGACGAGCGGTCGAAGCGAATGCCGCGCCGCTCGATGAAGCGGCTCAGCGAACCGTCGGCCGCCAGTTCGTGAGGCGTTCCTACGCTCAGCCGTCCCGGCTCCATCAGCCAGATGCGGTCGGCCACTTGCAGCGACAGCTCCACGTCGTGGGTCGACATAAAGACAGTCTTCTGCTGCTGGACGGCCAGCCGGTGGAGCAACTGCATCACCTCCACCTTCGAAGGGAAGTCGAGAAAGGCCGTCGGCTCGTCAAGATAAATGACGGGCGTCTGCTGCGCCAGTGCTTTGGCAATCATCACCTTCTGTCGCTCACCGTCGCTCAGCGTGTGGACGTAGCGGTTGGCCAGTGGCTCGATGCCCACCAGTGCGATGCTCTCGGCCACGATACGGCGGTCATCGGCTGAGAGCGTTCCCCAGAATCCTGTGTAAGGCGAGCGTCCCAGTCCCACCAACTCGCTGACCGTCATATTGCGCACGTCGGGCTTCTCAGTGAGCACCACGCCAACCACACGGCTCAGCTGCCGGTCGGTATAGTCGTCCAGCGACCGCCCGTTGATGTGGATGTCGCCCTCTAATCGCGGCTGGAAAGCAGAGAGCGTACGCAACAGCGTGCTCTTGCCGATGCCGTTCTGCCCCAGCAGGCAGGTCAGCTCGCCACTCAAGACAGCGGCCGTAATACCGGCCGCCACCCGCTTCACCCCGTTCTTCGACGCATATCCGATGCCCAGCTGGCTGAGCTTCACCATTTCGTTCATATCCTTATTCACTTGTTTCGTCCTTACGTTTTCTGAAAAGCACACTTGCCACGACGGGAGCCCCCACCAACGCCGTGACCGAGTTGACCGGCAGGGCGCCCTCGAAGCCCGGCATACGGGCAATGAGATTGCACACCAGTGCCAGTGCCGCACCGCAGAGCAGCGTGCCGGGCATCAGGATGCGATGGTCGCTGGTGCGGAAGAGGGCGCGGCAGAGATGGGGCACGGCCAGTCCGATGAACATCACCGGGCCGCAGTAGGCCGTGACGATGGCCACAAGAATGCCCGACGACGTGATGACCCACAGGCGGGCACGCCGGATGTTGAGCCCCAGATTGCGGGCATAGCCGTCGCCCAGCAGCAGCAGGTTCATCGTCTTGACCAGCAGCATCGACAGCGGCAGCAGCACGGCCATCAGCACGACGAAGAGCACCATCTGGTCGCCAGAGACGCGGCTGAAGGAGCCCAGCCCCCAGATGACGTAGGCACGGATGTCTTCTTCGGCCGAGAAGAACTTGAGCACGCCGATGATGGCCGTGGCCAGATAGCCTATCATCACGCCGATGATGAGCAGCGTGACGTTGCCCCGCACCCGCTGCGACACGTAGACAATGAGTGCCATCACGGCCAGCGAGCCTACAATGGCTGCCACCGACATCGCCACATCGCCCATATAGCCCAGCCGCGACAGGGCCACGCCGCCCAGCGAACCGCTGAGCAGCACCACAAAGGCCACGCCCAGCGAGGCTCCGCTCGAGATGCCGAGCACCGAGGGACCGGCCAGCGGATTGCGGAACACGGTCTGCATCTGCAGGCCCGACACGGCCAGCCCGGCACCGGCCACGGTGGCCGTGAGTGCCTGCGGTACGCGCGAGTTCCAGACGATGTTGCTGTGGATGACCCACGTGTCGGTAGTTCCCGTGCCGCCAAAGAGGATGGCCAGCACCTCGCCTGCCGGAATCCGCACCGAGCCCAGCAGCAGATTGACGCCGAAGAGCAGCAGGATAGCACCTGCCAGCACCAGCATCATCACACTTGTCCTACCTTTTATCATTTTGCTTATTGACTGTTTCTCATTTCTCCAGCAGCCTGTAGAACGTCGGCTCGAAGTCCTTCGGCAGCAGCTCGGGATGGAACGCAAAGACCAAGTCCTCGAGCAACTGCTCTGGATGCACCGGCGACTGCTCGTAATAGGGCGTCTGCTTCATATTGCAGTAGATGACCTTCCGCTCACGGAACGCCTTAAAGTCGGCATTGCGCGGCTCACTGGCACGCAGCGCCTCATAGCTGAAGTCGCCCGGATAGCTGTTCAAGATGCGCCAGAAGTCGGCATTGGCTGCAATGGCGTACAGCCGTTCAAAGTCCATCGGGATGCCGCCCGTCTCCTCGTTGTCGCTGAGCACGTAGTCGGCTCCTGCATCGCGGAACAGCTGTGCCAAGTGGTTGCGCCCGCCTACGGCAAACCAGTTGCCGCCGTGCATCTCGCCACTGAAGACCGTCGGCCGCTGCGCCACGCTGGCAGCCAGTGCCTTCACCTCGGCATAGCGCGCAGCCACCGCATCGAAGAAGGCATTAGCCTCGCGCTCACGGCCAATGAACATCGCAATGAACTTCACCCATTCGGCCTGTCCCAGCGGTGTCATCTCCTTATAGCCCAGATGGGGCACGAGCGTGATGCCCGTCTCCTTAATGGCCTCATAGCCGCCGCGCTTGAACGGCGAGATGAAGATGACATCGGGAGCCGCAGCCATAATCACCTCGGCGTCGAAGTTGCCCTCCATTCCTATCTGACTGATACGGCCGTCCTTGATGCGCGCTTTGATGTCGCGGTTCTGCAAATGGCGCGTGCTGGTGATGCCCGACACGAAGTCGAGCGCACCGAGCGCGATGAAGTTTGAGAGCTGCAGCGTCGTCATCGCAATACTGCGCCTGATGGGCACCTCTATCGGCGTGTAGCCCTCGGGCAGCTGCCCGTACTTCTGCCCGCGCGGCACCAGCGCAAAGCGATAGGTCTTCGACTTCTCACCCTTCTGCGGATCGCTGACGGTGACCAGCCGCAACCCGTCGTCGGCATACTCCACGCTGAAGCCCTCGGCATACTGCGGTGCGATGCGTGCGGCCGAGTCGTCGACGGCTATACTGTCGCGGTCGGCGGCGGCCGCCGTGCGCTGCTGTGCTCCCCGGCATCCCGCCAGCACGGCGGCAACAGTGCAGAGCACCGCCAAAAGCATATTCTTTCTCATTCTCTTACCGATTATTATTAATAGGCTACAAAATTACGAAAAGTCGAGTGAAATACAAAACGACTTGTTCGTTTTTTATTTCCGAGCCGCAGTAATTTCGCAACGCAGTCGCAAAGTGGCGGAAAGCGGAGTGAAATACCAAACATTTCGTTCGCTTTTTATTTCCAAGCCGCAGTCATTTCGCGGCGTAGTCGCAAAGTGGCGGAAAGCGACGCATTTTTTCATTAGGTATGCAGGATTTTCGCACACCCCCGCCCTACTTTTGTACGGTCATTCATTATTTAATTCACTCCAAAAGAAAGCAGAAAGATGAAAAGCAAGAGCAAACCCGACGGCTCCTAAGAAGAACGGTCCCGCCTAATATCCTTTTTGACAGAAGACAGCAACATTTTCGCCCGAAAGTTTTGTCAATTCCGAAAGATTTCATATCTTCGCCAACGGTATCGGCTCCGTGCCGCTATCGCAAGACATACTAAAAGCGAAGCACCGTGCTTCATTCTCACCTAACGGGAACCTGAGAACTCCTTGCCCGCTTACAACGCGGGCTGTAAAGTGAAAGTGGGGAATGTTGTACAGTTGTTTCCGCGCTATACAGGCGCGGACTTCTGTCATATTCCATTTTCAAGGTTTCTCAGGACCTCCGTTAGAAGAATATTGACGCGAGTCTGCGCCTTTGTGTGTAATAACGGAATAACCAGAAACAAATAAAACTTAAATTTTTTGATTATGAAATGTTTAAATTGCAATGCAGAAATAAGCGATAACGCTAAGTTCTGCCCTGAGTGTGGTTCAAAAGTTGAAAGAGTATCTCACTGCAGCCAATGCGGAACGGAACTGGCCAGCGGGGCCAAATTCTGTCCTGAATGCGGAACACCGGTCAATGCTGGTGCCTCAGTGCCTGCGAAACCTCAACAGGAGGACGAGACGGACAACTTCTTGCCTGTTTCTGGGGAAGAGTTAGACGAGTTGATAGGCAAAGAACATAAACTGATCAGCATTGATTCCGTCTACCCAGAGGACGACCATATTGCCGACGTAGAACTGTATCCGTCCGACGATATTGCAGATAGTGGATTCGTCATCATAGGAAAGAAACGGGGAAACTCAACCATCTTCGCTGATTTCACTTATCGGGGAATTCGCGGCAGAGAAACGTTTAATGCAACGATAGCCATCGAGGTAACGGTCAAAAGCAATCTTGAAGTAGAAGTAAAAGAGTATAATTTCTTGAATACGGACGACGAAGAAGGAGAGAAGCAGTCGTCTGTTGATTGGGATAAGGTAGGCTCGTTTGCAAAAGGGGCAGCGTCTTTCTTGGGCGGCTTTGCCGCAGGAGCACTGGAAGGATTCTTAGAGAATCTTGACGATGATGATGATTAATATGGAGGCATTGTAAACAGACAGATATGAAATGTACAAACTGTCATTCGGAAGTCAGCGAGTCTGTGAAGTTTTGTCCGGAATGTGGGGCGAAAATAAACAACATTAAATTCTGTTCCCAGTGTGGCACGAGACTGCAGCCCAACGCAAAATTTTGTCTGGAATGCGGAGCCCCCATAGAAGAAGGTGAACAAAAAGACACCCCAAGCCCTGCCCCAGAAGCAAGCGCAAAGGCCGACAAGAAGCCCACAACACAGGAACCCGAAGCCCCCTCGCCGGCTACAAATCCTGCAAAGGGAACGAATTATTACGATTTGTTGCGTATCATCAATATCGTCGGTTCTGCCCTCGTTGTCTGGGGACTTGTCAGACTCCTCATTTCTGATTGGGCAATATGGCTACAATGGGTCATAGGTATATGCGTGGGAATTGGCATTGTCGCATTCTTTGGCGACATCATTAATAAGAAAGAAGAAAAACGATGAGAACTTTTCTTTGCTGGCTACTCGCCAAGATGACGACGCCGGCGGTGCTGGGTGTGCTGATGCTGTTCTGCATCTTTGATATGGTTTCTGAACAGAAGCTGGACATTGAAGAGGTGAAGCAGTGGGCTCTGATTGTAGTCCCCATAGACATTGTTCTTTCTGGCTGGGCCACCGTCTTTGCCTACAAGAACTTCAACGAGGTCATTTCCAGAAACAAACGCTGGCGGAACAGCAACGTTGAGAGATTCGATATGCGGATATGGTACTGCATTGCCGTTTTCGTCAAGTGCCTGTTGGCCATTCCTTTCATTGCCCTCGTGTTCGCAACGCTCATCTATGTCGTACGGATATTATGCTGACCGTCAACAGATTCTTCAAGCCCTTTGTCGGCACTGAGTACGATAAGGGCATTTGTGGGAAACGGATACTGGTACTGGGAGCCAGTTTCTATTGCTCCCACTCACCAGAGAGCTCAAGCCCTTGCCGCTTCTTCGCAGAGTGTACCAGCCCTGAGCGGAAGGACTCGAGCAGGTTCGACAGCTGCTGCCCCTTCTATGAGGGGGCAGGGCTGCGGCTGTCGGAAGAGCCGAGCAATGCCATAGCAGAGAACTACCGGGCCTATCAGAACTTCGGGCGGTTTATGGAGCAGTTTGTGGAAGAAGGCACCGAGGACGTATGGCAGCGGATGGCATTCACGGACTACGTGCAGTTCTTCCTGCCCACCATCGACACCAAGAAGGAATACCTGAGCCGGCGCGACTTCAATGCGTTCAACGAGACGCTGGTGGAATTGAAGCCACATATAGTAGTGGCGTGGGGAATGGCCATCATTGAGGAGATAAGAGAGCGCAACCCCTACGTGACCGACTTCGAGAAACTGAAAGAAACGGAATGGTACGTCTGCCATCTGCAGGTGCCTCAAGTCCCGTCGGAGATTGCGCTCGTCTGCTGCTACCACCCCTCGTCGGTGAAGTATTGGTATAACGACATTGACACGCTGACAAAGTATATGAAAGAGGTATTGGGGCTCGGAAAGAACTGAGCGTAAAGGTGAGTAATCACAGAATAAATCCGTATCTTTGCACACGATTATGAAGGATTATCTGCGACGTAACATCTGGATACTGTCCGAACTGTACCAGCACCCCAAGGGACTGACCTATAAGGAGTTTGCCGAGCGGTGGGAGCGCAGCAGCGTGAACATCCGCCAGACGACGCTGCCCAAACGGACTTTTGCCGACTGCCTGCGGGCCATTGAGGAGGCTTTCGACATCAGCATATCCTCTGATGCCCGCAACGGCTACCGCTACTGCATCATAGACCGCGACTGGCTGGAGAAAGACACGGTGAAAGACTGGCTCCTGTCGGCCTTTGCGATGAACGGGCTGCTGCAAGACGCCCGGGGACTGCGCGACCGCGTGATGTGCGAGGAGGCGCCGTCGGGAAACGCCTTCCTGACGGAACTGCTGGAAGCAATGAAAGAGAGCCGCATCGTGCAGCTGGTGTATAAGGACTACTACGATGAATCCATACGGCAAGTGGAGCTCCAACCCTATATTGTGCGACTGTTCCGACAGCGGTGGTATGTGGTAGGCAAAGTCCGCGGGGCGGCTATCCAGCGGTTCTCGCTCGACAGGATAGTGCGGCTGGACATCACTGAACGGCAGTTCCAGCTGCCGCGCGACTTCTCTGCCAAAGCCTATTTCGAGGGAGCTTTCGGCATCATTGTCGAACCGGAGGAGTACGATGTGGAGACCATCCGGCTGAAAGCCTACGACGTCAACCACCGCCGCGAGTACCTGCGCTCCCTCCCGCTGCACCACTCACAACGGGAGACGGAGCAGGCTCCCGACTACTCCGTCTTCGAGCTGCGGTTGGCCCCGACCTATGACTTCGTGCAAGCCATCTTGGCGATGGGGGACGAAGTGGAGGTGCTGGCTCCAGCATACGTCAGGCAGGAAATCAAGCGGCGCATCACGGAGATGCACCAGCACTATGCGTAAACGCCCCCTACGGGCACCCTTCGCTCTCATTGCAGCCGCTCGCGTTTTGTTTCCGTGGCAAAAACAGTCTGTTTCTGTGACAAAAACAAGCTGTTTCCGCCACGAAAACAAGTTGTTTCTGCGCCACGAACAAAAGGCGGCCGGCTGACAAAAGGCGGAAAAAACATTTTTTCGCCACGCAAATTTGGCGCGTTCGGAAAAAATTCTTACCTTTGCTGCGGATAATAAAGAACAGAGACACGATAAAAATCGAGGATTCCGACTGGGCGAAAAGTCGGGATTCTTTCTTTTTAACGTGTCTGACAAAAGGTTCTGAGACGTCCGTCAACAAAAGAAAAACAACTAAAAAATAAGGAGAACAATATGGCTTATATGTCACAAGAAGGCTACGACAAACTGATAGCCGAACTGCAGCGACTGGAAGCAGTGGAGCGCCCGAAGGCTTCGGCGGCAATTGCCGAGGCACGCGATAAGGGCGACCTGAGTGAGAATTCGGAGTACGACGCCGCTAAGGAGGCACAGGCTCATCTGGAAGACAAAATCAACAAGCTGAAGCAGACTATCTCGGAGGCAAAGATTGTGGACACGTCGCGCCTGAGCACCGACCAAGTGCAGATTCTGACAAAGGTGGAGATGACCAACCTGACGACGAAGTCGAAGATGTCGTACACCATCGTCAGCGAGAACGAGGCCGACCTGCGCGCCGGAAAAATCTCTATCAAGACCCCCATCGCACAGGGACTGCTGGGCAAGAAGGTGGGCGACGAGGTGGAGATTCAGATTCCCCGCGGCACCATCAAGCTGCGCATCGACAACATCAGCATTGCATAATCAAAAGGAGGCTATGGATATATTCAGTAAGATTGCTGCCGGAGAGATTCCCAGCTACAAATGTGCAGAGAACGACGAGTTCTATGCTTTTCTCGACATCAACCCGCTGGTAGAGGGTCACACGCTGGTGATTCCCCGCCGCGAAGTGGACTATTATTTCGATATGGCAGACGACGAGCTGGGCCGCTATCAGGCATTCACCAAGCGCGTGGCAGCCGCCATCAAGCGCGCCTTCCCCTGCCGTAAGGTGGCTCAGGTGGTGCTGGGGCTCGAGGTGGCTCACGCCCACGTCCATCTCATCCCGATGCAGAGCGAGGCCGATGCCGACTTCCGCCGCGAGAAGCTGAAGCTCGCTCCCGAGCAGTTCGAGGCCATTGCTGCCAAGATTCGCGACTGCTTTGAATAAAAAAGAAGCTCAGGAGTTACAAGAGTGCTGGAGTTCAGACGTATGTTCCAATTTACAGAACTAATGTCTGAACTCCAGCACTCCCGTAACTCCTGAACTCCCTCAAAAAGAGCTCCAGCTCTTTTACCAATCTAAACAAACTCCTCTCCGTACTTAATCTGCACCTCATTCACATACTTGCGCACGAGTGCCGACGAGTCGCCTTTCTTGCAGATAAGCAGCACGTTGTCCTTCTCTGCAATGATGTAGCCGTCGAGCCCATTGATGACCCCCAGCCGCCCGGGAGCCAGCTTGATGACGTTGCCGTGAGCCTCCTCAAGCATCACGGTCGAGTCAATCACCACATTGTCCGTCTCGCTCTTACGCATACACTCGTAGATGGCGTGCCACGTGCCGAGATCGGCCCAGCCGAAGTCGCAGCGCATCACGTACACATTGTCGCAGCGCTCAAGCACGCCCTGATCGATTGACATATTGGGATACGACGGGTAATTCTCGTTGACAAAGGCCATCTCCTGCTCAATGGTGTAGTCAGTGCGCGTGTTGTCGAAGCGATGGAGCACGTCGGGGAACAGCTGGCGGAAGCAGTCGTTCAGATAACGCGCATTGCTCAGGATAAGCCCCGTGTTCCAGAGGAACTCACCACTGTCCATAAACATCTGGGCAAACTCGCGCTCAGGCTTCTCCGTGAACGACTTGACCCTGTACACATCGGCCATCGTCGCGTCGGCATCGCCCTGCTGTATGTAGCCATAGCCCGGCTCCGGCCGCGTAGGCTTTACCCCCATCGTCAGCAGGATGTCGTTCTGCCTGACGAAGTCGAAACCCTCAGTGATGTTGCTCACGAAAGCCTCCTCGTTGAGCACGAACTGGTCGCTCGGCGTGACGATGACGTTGGCCTTCGGGTTACGCCGGCAGATACGCATATCGGCCCACGCCACGCTCGGTGCCGTGTTGCGGTTCACGGGCTCTATCATCAAGTTCTCCTCGTGCAGGTCGGGCAGCTGCTGGCGCACCAGCGGGGCATACTCCTTATTGGTGCAGACGATGATGTTCTCCATCGGCAGAATCCGCGCAAAGCGGTCTACCGTCTGCTGCAGCTGCGTGCGCCCCGTACCGAAAAAGTCGACAAACTGCTTGGGATACTTGTCACGACTGCACGGCCACAGCCTGCGTCCCCGGCCTCCCGCCAGCACCACGCAATAGTTATCATTACTGACTGTCATCATTGGCATAGATTTAAAATTCGCCTACTAAGATACGAATTATCCCCGACACGGCAAAGGATTTTAAGATTTTTAATCGAAAAATTTGCCAGTTCAGAAAATATATGTACCTTTGCAGCGCTTTACGGCAAGCAGCGGCAACCCCGTGCCGCCGCAAGCATTGCAGCAGCCCAGATGGCGGAATCGGTAGACGCGCTGGTCTCAAACACCAGTGGGGCAACCCGTGCCGGTTCGACCCCGGCTCTGGGTACTCTTTGAGCATAGACACAAGCTCTCAATGCACCCTGTAAGTCAGACGCTTACAGGGTGTTTCTTTTAATGCTGGCGCTATACAAGCAGCATCACAAGAACGCTGATAATGGTTACCGTTGTGGTGAATAGGCGGAATGCCCTCTCTGGCAGGAGCTTAACGAGCCGAATGCCCAAGAAAGCCCCTATCAGGACAAAAGGAATGGCACAGGCATCAAGGGCGAGTGTCGTCAGATTGATGTTATGCCAAGCAAATAGCTGAAAAGGCAGTTTCAGGAAGTTCACACAGAGGAAGAACCAAGCATTAGTCCCTACGAAAGCCAACTTGGGCATACGGGTGGACAGCAGATAGATAGCCATCACGGGACCTGCGGCATTGCCAATCATCGTGGTAAAACCGCCAAGCAATCCAAACAGGGGGCCGTACCACCATTTGTTGATAAGTATGTTTTCCTTCCCTTTCCACTGCCCCCAGAGCATAACGACCAGCACTAAGGCAAGACAGGCACCCATCAGGTGCTTGAAGGCTGTGGCCGGAATCAGATGGTCAACCCAGAGAGCGAGAAAGAAGCCTGCAATGGCCATCGGCAGTAAGCGGACGATATATTTCCACTCTGCTTGACGGCGATAGTAGCTGACACCAAGAACGTCAGCAAAACACAGCACCGGAAGCATCAGGCCTGTAGACGGCTTGGCCCCAAACGCCATTGCCAACAGGGGTACGGTAAGGACGGCCAACCCTTGAATGCCGGTTTTCGACATCCCTACAAAAACTGCCATCACGAATAGCACTGCCCAAGACCATTCGCTCTGTATATACGCTGAAAAATCTATCATAAACTAAGATCTGAGGTGCAAAGATAGTTAAAATAGTCCATAATCCGACTAAAATGCGTATCTTTGCCACTCAAATCTATTCGCTTTTATAAGAGAGAACGATATGGACTATCTACCCAAAGACCCTGCCATACTGGTCTCGAGTGTCAATATGCTTCTGAGGGATGAAGAGTTTGACAGTCTCGAATCACTGTGCTACGCTTTCAGCAGAAACCCAGAAGAGATAAAGGACTACCTCTTGGGGGAGGGGTTCGTATGGAGCGAGCGCCAAAAACAGTTCAGACCTATCGGCTACGACGAATGATGACGAAAGACAGCATAGAGACCGCATACAGCTTTCTGCACCAGAAGCGGAACGTCTATATCCATTCCTCGCTCGACTGGCAGAAGGACGACATTGAGTATGCCATTGCGTCTTATGCCGACGATATGAGCCAAGAGCTGTACGACGTCATTTCTAATGGCAGGACGGATTTCCTCAGAGACCACAAAAGGTTTGAAGAGGACATCACGCTTGCAGTGGAACGATTAGAAACGATGCTATGAACCGAAAGACTCCGTATGTCAGTGCGTTGCCTTCAGATACTGCAAATCTCCATACCAGTAACTGGCCGTGCAGCCACCGTCGATGAGCAAGTCGGCACCGCTGATGAAGCGGCCGCGAGAAGACATCAGGAACTCGGCCAAGTCGCCCACCTCGTCTGGCGTACCAGCCCGACGGGCTGGCATTCCGTCAATCATCTTCAGATAGCCCTCCTTTCGCGGACCGTGCAGTTCGTCATTGGCCAGCGGGGTGATGATAATGCCGGGCGAGATACTGTTGATGGTGGCACCGCGACGGCCCCAGCGTGTGGCCTCATACATCACGCGGAGCACGTTGCAACGCTTGGAATACTGATAGGCCTTCAGCGTGTCGTCAATCGCACGAAGGAACGGCAACTCCAGCAGATTCTCTGCAGGAGTCGTGGCCAGTGCCTCATTCTGTTCTTCGGGCAGTGCAGGCAGTCGGTGCCCGCTCTGTGACGAGATAATCACGCCACTGCCTCCCTCGGCAATCACCTTACCAAACTCCTCCAACAACACACTTGTTCCATAGAGGTCGACGCGCAGAATCTCCTCCACAGGAGCCTGCGAAGGCGACACGCCAGCGGCATTCACCACGTTCTTCACCTCACCCCTTTCCGTGGCAAACGCCACGAGTTTCAGAATGTCTTCCTTCGAGCCGAGGTCGCACCTGATGGTTGAGCACTCAAAGCCCGCATCCTCCAGTGTCTGCGCTGCCCGACGAGCATTCTCCTCACTATAATCTGCCAACACGATATGCTTACCTGCCGATACACGGCGGATGATTGCCTGTCCGATGCTTCCTGCACCTATCAGAACCGAGACTTCCTTTTTCATCTTCTTTATGTATGCTTATGTTTTCGGCTGCAAAAATACGAAAATATCCGCAAAGCCTTTGTGCCAATCTTGCGGATTCTTCTACCAAAATTACAGAATCTGTAGCCTTTGCAGGATTGGGGAGCGAGGTAATGGCCATCACAGAAAGGGGCAGACCCAAGCTGTTATGGCTGAGTCTGCCCCTTATAGTAAACCCTTCAGAACGGTCCTATGTCAGCGGTGTGCACCGAAGGAGCGGCGAGCCGACTCGCTGTGGGTGGGTTGCTGGCGGACGGCACCGGAAGTGCGGGTGCTGGCCTGCTGGTGATGTGCCGGCTGTGGCTGGGCAGCAGGACGATGGTTGAGCATCGAGGTGTGGCTGGCTGCCGGCTTCGGTGCAGACTGTGCGTGGAAGGTACGGCCGGCATAGGCGCTGGCAGCGTGATGGTTGTTGCCGCCACGATAGCTCACATAGACCGTGGGACGGGTGTGGAAGAAGCGGTTGTGGTCGGTGTAGCGGGCATAGATATGCATTGTCCACGTACCGGCATTCCACGCCAACGGACGATAGAAGTAGCCCAGTGCTGCATAGCGGGCATACTGGCTGCTGCTGAGCACATAGCGCAGGTCGGCATCGCGGCGGCTCCACCACGGCCCCAGAACATCGCTGGCCATATTGACACTCATCAGATAGTCGAGGTTGATTTCGTACACAGCATCATACTGCGCGTCGGTCAGGTTGAGCTCGTAAGCCATCTTGTCCGAGAGGAAGAGAGCTTCGCGGCGAGCATCGGTATAATTCATTGCGTTGGCCGTGATGGCTATCGTCATCATCAGTGCCATTGTCATCTTCTTCTTCATAGCTGTCATCTTTTTGGCGTTAAACATTCTTGTTGTCTGTATCTCTGGTGCAAAGATGGGCATTTTTTAGCATCCCCCAAAAGGATTATACCTATTTCCGCGTCGGCATTTCCCTATTGTTTTGGGGGAAATCTTCCGCTGGTCACCGCAGAGAATTCCCGCAAGAATTTGAGGACGGAACTTGGGAATCGGGGGACGAAGGGGGCCTTTGTTGGACATTTTCATATTTTTTTCGGCCTTTTTTGTGGTCGTTAT
The DNA here is from genome assembly GCA_017476785.1 of Prevotella sp. Classification (GTDB taxonomy): domain Bacteria; phylum Bacteroidota; class Bacteroidia; order Bacteroidales; family Bacteroidaceae; genus Prevotella. The sequence goes on from JAFUZD010000104.1 coordinate 52,522, forward strand.
GGCGTTTTTTGTTATCTTTGCATTTAAATATGTACGTACGTAAACTTAACTAAAAGGGAAAGAAAAAGCCGCTTATGGAGAGACTGCTGCTAAACTCGCGCGACGAACTGCTGCGCATCGAGACGGCCAAGATTGTGTATTTCGAGGCCGATGGCAACTATACGAACATCGTGATGACCAACAAACTGAAGTTTGCGCTGGGCGTCAATCTGTCGGGTGTGGAGCGGATGCTGGCCGAGCGGCTGAAAGACCGGGCCGGGCTGTTTGCGCGCGTAGGCAAAAGCTACATCGTCAACCTGAGCTACGTGACGGCTATCAACGTACTGAAGCGGCGGCTGGTGCTCTCAGACTTCGAGCACTTTGCATTCAGCATCGAGATTTCGAAGGAGGCACTGAAGAAGCTGAAGGACATCATTACGAAAATCAAGATATAAAGAAAATCAAGAACAACTCAATAAAACAAGAACGAAAAAAATGGAAATCATTGTCGGAAGAAAACAAGAGACCAACCAGCTCAAGATTACCATCGGTAAGCAGGACAAAGTCTGCGGTGCGGCCAACAGCATCCCCAACAACGTGAGCCGTAGGCACTTCAGCCTGACGAGCGACCAGAGTGGCGGATTCATACTGAAAAACCTGAACCCCGCCAACGAGACGTTTGTCAACGGCGTGTCGGTAGACCAGAAGCGCGTGTTCAAAGGTGATAAGATTGAGATGGGCGTTACGCGCTGCCCCTTCAACTGGCAGTACATCGAAGAGGTGGTGCCCACGACAGTAGACCTGCGCCCGCTGCGCGTAGTGTGGGAGGAGTACGAGAAGAAGAAGATGGATATGGAGGTAAAGGAACGTAAGTTCAATGCCATCAAAGGCTTCACCGGCCTGATTACAATGGTAGCGATGGTGCTGACAGTAGTGGGTGCCACGAAGACCAACGAGAACGGCGGTATGGATCCGCGCGTGTTCCTCTACGGCGCTGCCCTGCTGGCGGGTATCATTGCCAACGTCATCACCTATATGCGTGCCTCGAAGACACCGCAGGAGCGCAAGAACGTGGAAAACAACTTCCGCAAGAACTACATCTGCCCCAACCCGAAGTGCCATCACTTTATGGGCAACCAGCCTTACGACATCCTTTCGCAGAACCACGCCTGCCCCTACTGCAAAGCCCAATATAAGGAGAAATAAGAGACCAAAAAGAGGATTTCACGCCACAGCGACATTTCGTAAAGAAACCCCGCCAGTTGATACAGAATGGCGAAAAAGGCTTGGCGCATCCGGATTTCTGCCTTATCTTTGCATCAGAAATCAAAACAAAATCAATAACAAAAAAAACTCAAGCATTATGAAAACTACAACAGACAACAAGCAGCAGAGCAACAATAACAAGTGGCGTGTAGGACTGGCAGCAGCCGTAGGTACATTACTCGGCGCAGGCACCGAGGTGGTGGCCAGCAATGTATTTGCATCGAATACCGACGAGGCCGAGGTAGAAGTGGAGGGTGCAACGGCTACCGCCGCAGCAGCCAAGCCCGCCGCACAGGAGCAAGACGTGGAGCAGACTATTCGCACGGAGCAACCCGAGAACGAGGTTGCGACCCACCGCGTGGAAATAGTAGAAGAGAATAACGGCGAACAGAACAACGGCGGTGGACAGAACAACGGCGGTGGACAGAATAACGGCGGTGGACAGAACGGCGGCGGTGAAGAAGAGCCCGAAGTAGATGTGCTGGGCTACGAGACCATCACAGCTGAAGACGGCCAGCAGATGGACGTGGCCTACATCCAAGTGGGCGGTGTGAACGGAATGGTGGCCGACGTTGACCGTGACGGCATTGCCGACGTGCTCTACCTCGACGCCAACGGCGACGGTGAGATGCAGCAGGAAGAACTGGCCAACCTGACAGAGGAGAACGTACAGATAGCAATGGCCGACCTGCGCGAGGCTGCCGGAGTGGACGAGCCTGCAGGAGGTTACGACGACGTGACCATCGACCAGCCCATCGTAGACGACGGCCTGCTGGCTGACGAGCAGCCCGAGAACGACGACGAGCTCATCGGAGCCATCGATGAGCGCGGCAGCGACCTACCCGACTACTCGAACGACGACCATCAGATGGCACAGCTGAACGAAGAAGAGCCCTTCAGCGACCCTGACTATACGAACGATGCCAACGTAGACGACTTTAATGCATAACAAATCCCGACAATGAAACGACACTTAGCATTCATATTGCTTACAACGCTGAGCGCGCTGCCCCTCGTAGCTCACGACTTCGAAGTGAAGACCAACAGTGGACAGGCACTCTTCTTCAACATCACCGACTCGGCTAAGAACGAAGTGGCGCTGACCTACGACGGCAGCATTGCCAACACGCAGCGCCGCTACTTCGCCGGCTCACTGGAACTGCCGGCACAGGTGCGCCATAACGGCACCGTCTATCAGATTACGGCTATCGGCACCAAGGCCTTCAGCGGAGACACCTTGCTCACCAGCGTGGAACTGCCGCTGGGACTGAAGGAAATCGGCGAGTTTGCCTTCGAGGGATGCACCTCCCTGAAGCGCGTCATCTTCCCCGGCAACGAGGTGAAGATCGAAACCGGAGCTTTCTTCCGCTGCGAAGCACTGAGCCAAGTGACGCTGGGCAGCGACTGGAACAATGTCAACCTGAAAGTGTTCCGCTGGAGCAAGCAGCTGAAGACCATCACCATCCCCGCCAAGATGAAGCACATCACGGGTATGCCCTTCCTCGCATCACTGGAGCGCATCAACGTAGACGAGAACAACGCCACCTTCGCATCGGTAGACGGAGTGCTCTACAACCGCGACACCACGCAGCTGCTCAGCTGTCCGCGAGCCTTCAGCGGCGAGCTGATTGTCCCCGACTCTACCCGTAGCATCCGCTGGCAGGCACTGGCCAAGAGCCGCCGCCTTACCGCCATCACGCTACCCGCAGGACTGCAGTCGCTCTCGTTCCGCGAGTTTGCCCAGCTTGACTCGCTGCAGACCATCACGATGAAGGCCGACCAACCCATCCCGACAGCCGTCGGCAACGGACAGCCCGTGTTCCTGCTGCAAGTGGCCAACCAGAGCGTGAGCCTCGTAGTGAACAAGAAAGCCCTGAAGAACTTCACCACCGCACTGGTGAGCACGCCGGGCAACTATACCGAGATAAAGGCCAACCTGCCGCAAGGCGAGAATGAGGAACTGGCCGAACTGCCCTACAACATCGACGAGCAGGCCGCCCTGAAAGCCAGCCGCGTCGTGGGAATAAAAGAAACGAAGAGTAAAAAGTAAAACAAGCACAACGACACATTATGAAAAAGAATATTTTCCGCCACGCGGGTCTCATTGCAGCACTGATGATGCTTCTGCCACTCAGTGCCAATGCCCAGAACAACGCAGCCATCGGCATCCTCGCTATCAGCGACACCGTGACGAGCAACAAGCTGGCTGCCATACAGACCGAGCTGCGAACCGTCGACGTGCGCATCAGAGCCCAGAAAGCCAAGCTGGGACGCGAGTACCGGGGCGTGTCGGCCGAGGTACAGGAGCAGTTGAACAATCAGGAAGACTCCATCTACCTCTCGCTACTCTCACAGCAAAAGGAGCTCGTCATCCTGCAGGGCGAATTGAAGCAGAGCGGACTGCAGTCGGTCATCGGCCACATCTCGGGAGTTAAGCCCAAACCGCAGCCCCAGCAGGCAGCACCGGCCCAACAGCAGCCACAGCGTGCCAACTCCAGCTCGCTGAGAATCAGACGAAATAAGAAATAAAGAAACAAAAAGAATTAATAACACTAAAAACGCAAGATTATGAATTACGACGACGAAAAGACCATCATCGGTGAGGACATCAACGAGGTGCAGACAAGCAACAAGAAGAAAGGTTTCCAACTTTCAGACCGCGGTCGCAAGGTAGCCGTAGGTGCCGGTATCGGCATTGCACTCGGAGCCAGCACGGCAGCAGTAGCCAGCACACTTATCCACAATGGTGAAGAGAATGCCGAAGCAGAGAATGCCGCTGAAGGCGAAGCACAGGTAGAGGTAGCCGAGAACGTCAACGACAATATGTCGTTCACCGACGCTTTCAACGCCGCCCGCGAAGAGGTCGGCCCCGGTGGCGTGTTCCACTGGCACGGTCAGGCTTACAGCACCTATACTGCTGACGAGTGGGACGGAATGTCGCCTGAGGAGCGTGCAGCCTACGGTGAGCGCGTATCGTCCGAAGTTCAGAGCGACGACAACCACGTAGCCCAGAACCAGCAGAGCCACAGCAATGCCGGTCAAGCCCATCAGCAGGCTGAGCAGCACGTGGAGCAGCCCGCACAGGATCACCAGCAGGACAACCACGGCAATGAGCAGGCTTACCAGCAGCACGACAACCACAACGGCAACGACGAAGACGTGGTAGTAGTAGATGGCGGTGGCGGCGAACAGGTTGACCCTGACGTACGCATCATCGGCGTAGAGGACGTAACACTCGACGACGGCTCCGTAGCTACCATCGGTGCAGCCTCGGTCAACGGCCACGACGTGGTGCTCGTAGACATCGACCACGACGGAACCTTCGACGTAGGTGCCATCGATGCCAACAACAACGGCCAGATTGAGGACCACGAGCGTTTCGACGTCTCTGAAGACCACATCACGGTGAGCAGCTTCCGCGACGCTGCCGAGGCCAATGCCGGTGTAGAGTATGCCAACAGCGACCATCAAGTCGGAGAGCCCGAACCGGTAGTCGACGACAATTCCGGCTTCGTTCAGACCGACGAAGGACTGGCAGACGATATGCCCGACTATGCTAACGACGTAGACGGACTGGCATAAGAAAAATCCCCTAATTCCTGTCAGACTATGATGAGACTTAGAAAGCTATTAGCTCTCCTTATGCTCTGTGCGGTAAGCCATACCGCACAGAGCCGTGTTTTTCTCGTGGCCGTCGGTCTGTCCGACTATCCCGGCACGGTGAACGACCTGAATCTCTGCGACAATGATGCCCGCACCATCAACTGGGTGTACAAGAAAAACCAAGATGCCATTACGCGCGTCATTACCAACAGCAATGCCACGGTCGGTGCCGTGACGCGGCTGATGGACGAGCTGTACACGCAGGCACAGGAAGACGACATCCTCGTGTTCTTCTTCAGCGGCCACGGCATCCCCGGTGCATTTATGTGCTACGACGGCAAGCTGGACTACGACATCGTGCGCAACAGTATGGCCAAGAGCAAGTCGCGCCATAAGATGATTTTCGCCGATGCCTGCTTCTCGGGCAAGATGCGGCAGGAGAACAGCTACTCCAACAATCAGAATCAGAACAACTATGCATCGTTTGACGTGATGCTGTTCCTCTCGTCGCGCAACGACGAGGTGTCGCGCGAGCGCCGCGATATGAAGAACGGCCTCTTCACGGCCTATCTGCAGCGCGGACTGCGCGGCGGTGCCGACTACAACAAGGACCGCCGCATCACGGCTAAGGAGCTGTTCCAGTTTGTGAGCAACGGTGTGCGCAAGATGACGCGCGACCAGCAGCACCCCGTGATGTGGGGCAAGTTCAGCGACGATATGACGGTTCTGAATTGGCAGAAGTAAGCAACGCTATTATATAATATATATAAATAAGGTACGCACGTATGCAAGAAATCAAGATTACCTGTCCGCACTGCAAGGCAGGCCTCAGCGTAAGAAACTCGAAAAACGAGCCGATGAAGACCATCGTCTGCCCCAACTGCAAGTCGTCGTTGCGCGTAAAGTTCCCCACTCCGAAGCCTGCCGCCGACAGCGAGGAGGGAGCCACCGAACTGCCCAAGCAGCGCCGCCCGGTACAGCAGGAGGACGAGGGACATACCGTCATTGGTGGCAACGTGGTGAACACACGCTTCGCCCTGCAGTATGAGGGAAAGACCTACCCGCTCCACGACGGTGTGAACACCATCGGCCGCCAGTCAGCCTCTGCGACGGCTTCCGTCCAGATTGCCACTGCCGACCGCCATTTAAGCCGCCACCACGCCCAAATTGAAGTGGTGCGCCTGCCCGGTGGCGTGGCCCGCGTAAAGATTCGCAACTGGCAAAATGCCAACAAGACCTACGTCAATGGTGCCGAGCTCATCGGCGAGGAGACGCTCATCTTGAAGAACGGGTTCCGCATCAAGATGGGAGGCCCGGAAGTGACCTTCGTCGCCATTACCAATTAAATGTCCCCATTTACTAACAATCGCAAAAAACATCTGACTTTATGAAATTCCAACTGTATAAGCCCCAAGCTATCCACGAGTTCGGATCGCGTCCCAATCAGGAAGACCGCATCTACCCTGCTGCCGGGCAAGCTACGGCAGAAGACCGGCTGTTCGTTGTCTGCGACGGTATGGGCGGCCACGAGAAAGGCGAAGTGGCCAGTGCTGCCGTATGCGAGGCCATCAGCACCTATCTGAAGCAGAACTGGAACACCGACGAGCCACTGACCGACGAGCTGTTCCAACAAGCACTCGCGGCAGCCTTCGACCTGCTTGATGCTAAGGACGACGGTGCCGAGAAGAAAATGGGCACTACGCTCACCTTTGCCTGCTTCCATCGCGGCGGTGTGCTCGTGGCCCACATTGGCGACAGCCGCATCTATCACCTACGCCCTGCCACGGGCGAGATTCTCTATCGCTCACGCGACCACTCGCTGGTTCACCAGCTCTACGAACTGGGTGAAATCAGCTATCGCGATATGAAGACGGCCAAGAACAAGAACGTCATCCTGCGCGCAATGCAACCCAAGCAGGAGACGCGCACGAAGGCCGATCTCGTACACATCACCGACATCAAGCCCGGCGACTACTTCTATATGTGCTCCGATGGTATGCTCGAAACGATGGAAGACGAGGACCTGATGGCCATTCTCAGTGCCAAGGACCTCGATGACGATGCCAAGCGTGCCAAGCTGATAGAAGTGACCGAGGGCAATTCCGACAACCACTCGGCCTACCTGATTCACGTAGAGAAGGTAGAGGCCGAAGAGATTGATGCCACGATGCCGAACGACGAGCCCGCTGCACGGGCAGCCAACAAAGCACTGAACGACCCCGATAAGGACAAGTTCACCGTGGAAGAGGAGGACGACAGCGCCGACGTAGAGATTGTGAAGGAAGGTCTGGCTGTTGAGCCCGACACCACCTCGCAACCTGCCCCGCAGACTTCTCGCCCCCACTCCGCAGCCGGCCAGCAGCCCTATGCCCAGCCGAAGCCAGCGGGCAAGAAGTCGACGACCACGCTGCTCATCCTCGCGCTACTGGTGGCTGCCATTGCCGGCACCCTCTGCTACCTCTTTCTGTTCAACGACAAGAAAGACGAGGTAAAGGAGCCTGAACGCATTATCATCAATAGCAACGAGTCGACTGACGAGGCACAGCAGGAAGATGTTACCGACGTGGCCGTCCGTCGCGGGCAGCAGACCATCCGCGGCAACAACAAGAAGGCAGAGAACAGTGGTCGCCGCAATGCTGCTGACAATCAGGGCAGCGGCGTGAGCAGCACCCAGAACCAGCAGAGTCAACAGAACAAGCGAGAGGCTGATGGCCAGAACGCACAGGAGAATCACCAGCCTGCAAGCAAGCCTCAGCGTCCGCAGGGACTGGGTGGGGTCGTAGACCAACAGAACACGCAGATTCAGCAACAGCAGCAGAACCGGAAGCAGGATGAGGAACAGCCGGCCAACAAGCCAGCCAAGCCTGCAATCCAAGGCGTTGACCTATAAACCTAATAATCACTGATTCAATAATAAAAACAAAAATAGAAATATGGAACTGAAAGCAGGAACAACACTCAGAGACGGTACTTACCGCATTGAACGTACACTCGGACAGGGCGGATTTGGTATCACTTATCTCGCTTCGATGAAAACCGAGGTAGAAGGTAAACTCGGTAAGATGACAACCACCGTACGCGTGGCCGTTAAGGAATTCTTTATGAAGTCGGCTTGCTCGCGCAACGACTCTGGCACCATCAGCACCGTGCAGTCGAACAACGAGAACGGACAGGTAGACCAATACAAGCGCAAGTTCAAGAAAGAGGCCGACAACATTGCCAAGTTGAGCCACACCAACATTGCCCGCGTGTTCGACGTGTTCGAAGAGAACAACACCGTGTACTACGTGATGGAGTATCTGGGCAATGGCTCACTGAAAGACCGCCTGAAGTCGGAATTAAACGGACGCCTGAGCGAAGAGGAGGCTACGCGCTATATCAACCAGATAGCCGCAGCACTGAAGTATATGCACTCCGAGCGTCATATGTGCCACTATGACCTGAAGCCGGCCAATATAATGCTCAACGACGAGAACGTGGCCAAGCTCATTGACTTCGGACTGTCCAAGAACTACGACCAAGCTGGCAACCAGACCAGCAGCACCCCTATCGGCATCAGTAAGGGCTACGCCCCGCTGGAGCAGTATCAGCAGTCGCTCCACGAGTTCTCGCCCGTGTCCGACATCTATAGCCTCGGCGCCACGCTCTTCACGCTGGTTACCGGTGCCGTTCCCCCGGAGGCCTCGGTGGTCAACGAGGACGGACTGGGTGAGAAGCCCGACTACCTGAGCCAGCACATCTGGGACGTCATCGAGAAGGCTATGCAGCCCAAGCGCCGCCAGCGCCCGCAGAACATCGACGAGTTCGTGGGTTACCTGAACGGCACGCTTGAATTGAACAAGGCTGCCGACATTGACATCTCTGGACCTGTCAGCGATCCCATCAGCAATCCCGTAAGAGGTGGAGACGAGACCATCATCGACAGCAAGCCCAACGGCAGCTTCGGCTTTGCCAACGTGCAGCAGCACGCGCAGAGCGGCAGCAATGGCTTCACGCCGCCGCAGCTGAAGCCGGCCAAGAAGAACACGTGGCTCATTCCCGTCGTCGTCGTCGTGTTTGCCCTCATCGCTGCCGGACTGGTGTTCGCGTTCAGGGGCGGCTCTGACAAAGGTGGTCAGAACACCGAGGTCGACAGCAACACGCAGACTCCTATTTATGGTCAGGGCAACAACGTGGTGTTTATGTATTCGGGCGAAATGACCAATGGCGTACCCAACGGTAAGGGTAAGGCCGTCTATACCGACAGCGACAAAGACACCTATACGGGCAACTTCCAGAACGGACTGCGCGTCGACGCCAACGCCACGCTGACCTTCAAGAACGGCGACCGCTACGAGGGCTCGTTCGTCAACGACCAGTTTGGCGAAGGCACCTACTATATGAAGTCCGATGGCAGCTACTTCAAAGGTAAGTTCAGTAACTTTGCGCCTTACAACGGTGCTTGGTACGACAAGAGTGGCGGCCTCATCGTGAAAGTGATCAACGGAAAGGAGCAGTAATTTACTGCTCCCCTTTCCGCTGACAGCCATCACAAAACAAGCAAAACAGTGTAACAATGAAACGCATCCTCATATCCATCGCCACCGCCCTGCTGCTCGTACCAATGACAGCCAGCGCGCAGACCGCCATTACGCGTCAGACTAATCCCACTCCGCATCAGAAGCACAGCGGCGCGCAGCGCAGCCAGCAGACCAAGCGCACCGGCAACGGCAAGCAGTCGGCATCGTCCAGCTCCGCATCGTCGATGTCGCCCACAGAGCAGTATAACAAAGGATTGGAATACTATAATGCGCAGGACTACGCCAATGCGCTCGTCTAGTTACGCCGGGCAGCCGACCGCGGCCACGCGCAGGCACAGCTCTACTACGGGTTCTGCTACGATCGCGGCTATGGAGTGGCGAAGAATATGTACACCGCCGCCTATTGGTATCGTAAGTCGGCCGAGAACGGCAACACACAGTCCCAGTATAATCTGGGATGGTGCTATGCCAATGGTCAGGGCACAGAGCAAGATCAGCAGGCAGCCTTCTACTGGTATCGCCAAAGTGCCGAGAACGGCAATGTATCGGGTATGCTGGAGACAGGATTCCGCTATGACCGCGGCAATGGCGTAGAACAGAGCTGGAGTCAAGCCGTCTACTGGTATCGCCAAGCAGCTGAGAATGGCAATGCACAGGCACAGTTCAATCTGGGATGGTGCTACGAGAACGGCAAGGGCGGACTGCCCACATCAATCTACGAGGCCATCACGTGGTACCGTAAAGCAGCCGAGAACGGCAATGCCTCGGGAATGCTTAACCTCGGCTTCTGTTACGACCGTGGCAACGGCGTAGAACAGAGCTGGAGTCAGGCCGTCTACTGGTATCGCAAAGCAGCCGAAGGCGGCAATGTGCAGGCACAGTTCAATCTGGGATGGTGCTACGAGAATGGTAAGGGCGTTTCGCAGGACAAGTCACAGGCTCGCTACTGGTATCAGAAAGCAGCTGAAGGTGGCCACGCGCAGGCCAGCGAAAATCTGCGCAACCTATAATCCCATCACCACTGTTCTAACCTAAACCGCTTCACTATGAATGAATTGAGCATAGGATGCCTGCTGCAGGAGGGACGCTACCGCATTGACGAGGTGCTGGGACGCGGCGGATTCGGCATCACCTACCGCGGCGTGACCAACGTCACGCTCTCGGGCGAACTGGGTCATATGGACGTAAAGGTGCAGGTGGCCATTAAGGAGTTTTTCATCAGCGACTACTGCCAGCGAGGTGACAACGGGATGGACGTCATCATTCCCTGCGAGGCCAACAGCGAGAAGGTGGAGCGATACAAGCAGAAATTCATCCGCGAAGCCCGCCATCTGGCATCTATCTCCCACCCTCACATCGTCAACGTGACCGACGTCTTCGAAGAGAACGACACCGTCTACTACGTGATGCGCTATCTGCCCGGCGGGTCGCTGGGCAAGCTGGTGAAGCAATCGAGCGTGGGACGGCTGACGGAAGAAGAGGCACTTAAGTACGTCAGACAGATAGGCGATGCACTGGACTATCTGCACGCCGAGAAACACATCTGCCATCTGGACGTCAAACCGGCCAATATCCTAATCAATACCGACGGCAACGCCATCCTGATAGACTTCGGCATCTCGAAGATTTTCGACGAAACAGGAGAGGCACTGAGCAATCCGTCGGTCAACTACAGCAACAACTATGCCCCACTGGAGCAGTATCAGCCACTGACGTTCTTCTCGCCCCAGACCGACCTCTACAGTCTTGGGGCCACGCTCTACTTTCTACTGACCGGCACTCCCCCGCCCGAGGCTTCCGTTCTCAATGAGGATGGCTTTCCCGAATGTCCCTACTACGTCACACCACGCGTGTGGCAGCTCATCAAGAAGGCGATGGAGCCGCGGCGCAAGAACCGTCCGCAGACAGCAAGCGAGTGGCTCGGAATGCTTGACAGCAATGGCAACGAGGAAGAGCAGGACGACGTGAAGACTATCGCCGGACAGCCTGACAATGGCGAGACGGTGGTGGAAGTGATGACCACGGGCGATAATGCCTCACGGGCAACCGGTGGCGAATACACCGTAACAATTGACGACGAACCTAAGGCCCCGGTGGCACCCGCCCCGCGCAAGTCGTCGCACTGGCTCACCGTTGCGGCCGTTTTCATCGGAGCCATCGCTATCGGAGCACTCTCGTTCTATCTGCTCGGCAAGCCGTCAAAAGTCAAGACAGCAGAAAACACGTTGGCGGCAGAGCTGCAATTACAGCAGCCCGTATCCACCGCCGAGGCCCTGCGCCTGCTCGGCACCACCGACATCACGATAGAGCGCATCCAAGCCATCGAGCAGCAAGTGAAGCACGACGGCAGCAAAGACGAGGAGACCGTACTCACCAGCCGGCTGATGGCCTTGAAACATCTCTATCTGGAAGGGCTGATGGCCGAACGCCACAACACCAAGACACTGAGAAACGCCTACGTCATCCACTCGGGCGAGCTGTCCAACGAGCAGCGCCAAGTGATGGTGTGGTTCTTCAACCAGCCCAAGTCGGTGCAGAAACTGTGGGAGGGCCTCGCCACACCCGCAGCCACCTTCGACGATTTCAAACAGAAAATAGAACAAGCAAAAACCACAGAATAATGAAGAAAATCTTTTACCTCGCAGCTGCGACAATAGCCACGGCTGTGCTCGGAGCCTGCAACAATACCACCGAAAAGCAATGGCAGAGTGAGCGCGACTCCATCCTCAACGTCAACACCCAGCAAAGCCAAGTCCTCGACGACCTCACAGCCACGCTTGTAGAAGTGTCGGCCAGCCTCGACTCGCTGACGGCCGGCGAAGAGCAACTCAAGAATGGAGCTGTCGAAGGAAAGACGATGACGCGCCAACAGATGCTCGAGAATATCAGCACCTTCAAAGCACTACTCGCCGCTAACCGCACCCGGCTGAACGAGCTGGAGCAGCAGCTGGCCGGACGCAACGACCAGCTGAAGCAGATGAGTCGCGTCATCCAGTACCTCAACGCCGAAATCCGCTCCAAAGAGGCCACCATTGAGGACCTGCAACAGCAGCTGGCATCGAGCAAGGCCGACGTACAGGCACTCACTACCGAGGTCAGCACGCTCAATTCGACTGTGGGCACGCTGCAACAGGAGGCGGCTCAGCAACAGCAGACCATCACCGACCAGCAGACAGCGATGAGCACCGTCTACTACACCATCGGCACCTCACACGCACTGAAGGACAAAGGACTGGTCACCGGCGGATTCCTCAAGAAGAACAAAGCCAACGCCTCTGGCTATGACAACAGCCTCTTCACGAAGGCCGACAGCCGCACGCTGACGCAAATCAGCATACCCGGCAAGAGCCCCAAAGTGCTCAGCGGACAGCCTGCCGACTCGTACACCATCACCGAAAACGGCAACGCCGCTACCCTCCAGATTACCAACGCCCAGCGTTTCTGGAACGCCAGCAAGTACCTGATTATACAAATCAAATAGGAAAGCAGCAAATGGACACACTGAAAGCGGGCACCACCCTGCACAACGGCAAGTACCGCATCGAACGCGTACTGGGACAGGGTGGATTCGGCATTACCTACGAGGCCACAATGAAAGCCACCGTCAGCGGGGCACTGGGCAATCTGCAGGTAAACATCAAAGTGGCCATCAAAGAGTTCTTTATGAAAGAGCGTTGCCTGCGCGACGGCTCCACATCGGCGGTCTCTATACCCTCCGAGGCTTCGCAGGAACTGGTACAGACCTACCGCCACAAGTTTGTAAAAGAGGCACACAACCTCTCGGCAATGAACCATCCAAACGTGGTGAAGGTCACCGAGGTCTTCGAAGAGAACGACACCGTCTACTACGTGATGCAGTTTGCCGAGAACGGCTCGCTCTCAGACTATGTCAAAGGCCAGCCCGGCAAGAGACTGAATGAGGATGAAGCCCTGCGCATCACCCGCCAGCTGGGCAGCGCACTGGACTATATGCACTCCCAGAAGCACATCTGCCATCTGGATGTCAAGCCCGGCAACGTGTTGCTCGACGACAAGTTCAACGCCGTTCTCATCGACTTTGGTCTGTCGAAGAACTACGACGAGCAGGGCAACCAGACCAGCAGCACGCCCGTAGGCATCAGCAAAGGCTATGCGCCGCTGGAGCAGTATCAGCAGACGCTCAATAGCTTCACTCCGCAGACCGACCTCTATGCCCTCGGTGCCACGCTCCACTTCCTGCTGACAGGCCAGACACCGCCCGAGGCCAGCATCATCAACGAAGAGGGATTCCCCGCCTGCCCCGCTGGCATCAGTCAGCCGATGTGGGCTGCCATTGAAGCCGCTATGCAGCCTCGCCGCCGCGACCGTCCTGCCTCAGTAGCCGCGTGGCTCAAGATGCTGCCCGAAGAGGACGAGACGATTGCCGCCAACACAACAATGCAGGTAGTAGCAGACAACGATGAGACTATCATTAACAGCACACAAGCCGCTCAGACCAGAAGCACCGTTCAGCAGCAACAGCCCGCTGAGCCCATATATGTTGAGGACGACGACAGCGACTCACGCCGCAAGTGGCTCTACATCGGCGGTGCCGCCATCGCCCTCGCCATTCTCGGTTTCCTCTTCTTCGGAAAAGGAGAGAAGGGCGAGCCTGTCTTGGCTTCTGCCGACTCGACGGCTGTTTCCACCGACACGCTGGTCAGTGATGACATCGTAGCACAGGACGTTCCACAACAATCGCAAGACGAGGAACAGCCTAAAGACCAGCAGAAGGATAAAGAGCAACCCGCTCAGGTAACCAGTGAAAAGGAAGAAGCAGCACCTATGAAGGAAGCGAGTCTTCCCACGAATCAGGCCAATGAGCCAGCTCCCCAAAAGCAGCACGAAGAGCAGCCCGCACCCGCACAGCAGACCAGAGACAATAAGGTATACGACGTGGTAGAACAGCAGCCCCAGTTCCCCGGTGGACAAGGTGCTCTGGTGAGTTGGATTGCCTGAAACCTCCAATACCCTGCCTTCGCACAAGAAAACGGTATACAGGGTCGCGTCATCATCTCGTTTGTCGTAGGCAAAGACGGCTATGTCACCGATGTGAGGGTAGCACGAAGTGTGAACCCTGCACTCGACCAAGAGGCGTTGCGCATCGTACGCAGTATGCCCCGCTGGACTCCGGGTAAGCAGAACGGCGCCGCTGTCAACGTGAGATACACGGTGCCTATCACCTTCAGGCTGCAATAACACATTACGAAAAGCCGCAACGGGCGGGCAAAGATTACTTCTTTGCCCGCCCGTTTTTCTATCGGCAGATGCCCGCCTTCTTTACTTTCCGTTAACACTTCGCCGCCGGAATGCCCACCCCGAGATTAAAGATTCGCAGACAAAAACTATTGGCAGACTGCTATCAACGGGAGGTATAGCCAGTAAGAACTCTTTCCCTACAATCGTGCTGAATTAAAGGGATTCTTCATTGCGAAATTTTTCGTTGCGAAATTTTTCGCAATGATGCAGATTGACTCTGATTATGCAATGGATGGTGGAGAAATGGTTCGCAAGTCTTGTGAAAAACGTTATTTTTGCACAAAAATAGCTGAAGTTTCAGAAAAATGCGTAACTTTGCTGGGTCCTTTCTGAATGCTGAAAGCCCTTTGGGTAGTCACAGGAGGGCGGGACACATATATACAAAGGCGTTTTCTGAACGCTTTGGGTTTGACATTCTGAGAATCTCGCAAATTCAAACTGCTTGTCAAGACCAAAGCAACGGGAACGCCCCTTAGGGGTGTAGACCATTATGTTGTCACCAGCAATGGTGATGATATGATATATACATCGGCGTGGGGCTTTCAGCGTTGCTCGGTTGGACAAGCAGGGCAATGCGAGAGCCTTCAGAATGTGGACCGGGCACAGAACTGGCTCCACGTTTTTTGTGTGTATGCTGAAACAACCTAAAACAAATATCTGCTGAGGTTGCCGGGCGGAATAAAATACAAAAGTGCTATGGCAAAAAACGACAAGCAATGGAGTTCGGCTCATCCTGGTCTCTTAATTATTTTGTTAGACCAATCAGGTTCGATGTTAATGCCTTATTCTGGAGGTGATTCCAAAACAGTCTTTGCTTCGAAGGCTGTGAACAAAGTTATAGACAATATAATTCAGAAAAATTTTGATGGAGAAGCACCTAAAAATAGATGTTTCATTTCTGTAATCGGTTATAATCATAACGTAAAAGAACTGTGTTCTGGCTGGTTAAAGGAATTAGACAACAACCCACATAAGATAGAAAAAGTAAAAGAGAAACAGCCCAATGGCAATGGTGGGATTATTGAAGTAGAGGTTGAACAACCCATTTGGGTTGAACCAATTACGCAAGATGGTGCAACTAATATGAAAGGGGCTATGGATTTAGCAAAAGAGATTGTTATAAATTGGATGAATGACCACCAAGATAAAGATGATCCAGCCCCTGTAATAATTAACATTTCTGATGGTGTCCCTTATTATAATGGATTAGATGTTCATTTCTGTATGGAAGAGACAACAAAAGTGGCGACAGAGATTATGAATTTGTCAAATGCAGATGGAGATGTACTTATCTTTAACGCAATGATTGAGAAAGACGGAGCAAAATCCGTATTCCCTAATGATATCAATAAGTTAAACGAGGAAGAAGCAAAGTTCTTGTTTAATATTACGAGTGTTATTCCTGATTCTTATAGGGGCGCAGCAGCAAAGAACGGGTTGGAGATGATGGAAAATTCAAGAGGATGTATTTTCCAAGCAGACGCTGTTCAACTTATTCAATTAATTGATTTCGGTTCCTCCAAGGGACAAGGTGACAAAAATTCTATATAATGAGAATTAAGGCATTCATAACTCACAAAGATCAAGAACAATTTAGTGACTGTCAGGATAGGTTTAGAGTCAATAAAGACACTAAATCTATCGCTCTGGCAGACGGAATGAGCCAATCTATATTTCAAAAAATATGGGCTCAATTGTTAGTGGATACATATACTACTATTGAACAATGGGAACCAACTATTGACTCTGTCCGCGAACTTGCCCCCCAGTGGCAAGAACGGGTTAAGGCAATCATTCCAAATCTTATGCCTGCAGCACAGAGGCGTTCAAAGAACTCTCTTGCAAAGGGAATGTCTGCAGGCTCAACGTTTGTAGGTGTTAGATTTAATGAAAACAAATGGGAAGGCTGGGTTTTAGGCGACAGTTGTTTGATTGTTATTGACAAGAACAACAAAATCGAAAAAATCGAAACGTCTCAAGAAGGACAATTTGATAGTCATCCAGATTATTTCGATAGTAATCCCATCAAAGAAGGAAAGGGGCAGCCAAAGCCTATAAATGGAACGCTACTTCAAGGAGAAAAATTGCTTCTTGTGAGTGATCCATTTTCAGATATTCTATATGACAGACAATGCACTGAAATAATAAAAGATATTGTTAGTGAATTGCTAACAGTAAAGAATCATGAAAATTTTGAAGCGGTAGTGGCAAAATGGCGCAAACAGGGAATGCATAATGACGATAGCACTTTAGTTGTTGTTGAATATGATGAAACTGACGATTTTCATATTGATTATGAAGATAGCATTGATGTTTTTATAGAAATGGAAAAGCAGCAAGAAAGTTTTTCAGAACCAAGTTCTGTGCCGAATGGTGGTAATTCTGATAATGAAAATACTTCAGAACCATTGGATGTAATAGAAAATGACAATGAAGAATGTAAAACTCTAAAGGATTACCTTTCAGAAGTAGCAGATAGTTTCATTGATTCGTTACCTACAGAAATAAAGAAGAAGAAGAAGAAAGTCTTAAAAGCGAAGTTTAAAGACAAATTGTCTAAGGCTTTAGATTGTTATTACAAAATCGAGGAGAAATGACTCTACCAACTATTTCAGAATTATCGACTTCAATAAAGACACCAGAATTAATAAAGTCTCCAATTTTGGCAGGAGGACATCCAGTTACTAAGAATGGTAGGATGATAAAATATGCTGGAGGCTTTTGTGTTGTGTTTCCATTTGAAACCACAACAAAAAAGTATGCTGTCAGATGTTGGCATGCCTTAGTACCAGATGCACCACAAAGAATGTACCAAATTGCAAATGCAATAAAGTCATCCCATCTGCCCTATTTTGTTGATTTCAATTATGTTGAAGATTGCTTAATGACTCCAACAGGAATTCAACCTGTTGTTATTATGGATTGGGTGAAAGCGCAATCCTTAAAAAGTTTTCTTGCAGACAACTTGTCAAAGCCAGACAAAATAGCTTTGGTGGCTGAGAATTTTAAAAAGATGGTAGGAGATTTACATAAAGTCCATTTTTCTCACGGTGATTTACAGCATGGCAATATAATGATTAACCCAGATTGCAGTTTAGTGTTGGTAGATTATGACTCAATGTATGTCCCAGCATTGAAAGGCTTTTCTGATGAAATTAAAGGGTCTTCAAGGATATCAGCACGAAAGCAGATGGACTAACAAAGAGTTAACAGAAAAAGCAGACTACTTCTCTGAATTAGTAATCTATATAAGTCTCAAAGCCTTGGCAAACAACCCTGAATGGTGGTCTAAATTAGATATGGAGAATACAGACACTTTGCTTTTTAGTGGAGATGACATAAAATCGAAAGGGAGTTCTCTTATTTTTCATGAACTTAAGCGCGATCATACTTTGAAGCATTTAATAGAACGCTTATGTAGCTATATGCAGAAACGCAGTATAAGTGAGTTAGAACCGTTAGAGATAGCCACAGTGTCACCAGCTGATACTATAGCAAAAAAATGGAAATCTGGAAAAGATCCTGAACCTATAGGTTTTGATGCAACAAAAGCAGCAGAAGACATCTCAATGAAGTGGAGGTAGCTCTATATGATTAGCATTCCAGATATCAAGACATCCATTAATAATAGGCTCATCCTTGATGAGTTTATAAGAAAAGGAAAATTTGAAAAAGATCCACGTGGTAGGCTAAAGATGTTTACGGGTGGTTTTACTGTTGTGTTCCCTACAATTGTAAATAGTGAGAAATGGGGATTCCGCTGCTGGCACAACGATTTAGGGAATCTTCGTAGCCATTTTGAAATACTCTCAGCAGAATTTAAGAAAATAAATTGTCCTTATTTTTGCGATTTCGATTATACTGATGAAGGTATAATTGTTAATGGCCTCAAATACCCAACTACCAGAATGCGGTGGGTAGACGGTCAGGACATTAAGCAATTCATCTGTGAACATCGTACAGAGAAGCAGCGACTGAAACGGTTGGCAGCAAGATTCTTGACGATGGCGCAGACACTCCATCAGTATGGCATTGCCCACGGCGACCTTCAGCACGGCAACATTCTTGTTGACGGAAATGACAATCTGTTCCTGATAGACTATGATTCCGTATATTTACCTGCTTTGAAAGGTCAGGCTGACATCATTGCAGGTCTGAAAGGTTATCAGCATCCGAAACGCTCAAAGAATATCAATGCCAGCGAGAAGCTGGACTACTTTTCAGAACTCATCATCTATACCAGCATCATTGGCGTAGCAGAGAAGCCCGATTTGGCTGAGAAATACAATCTGGAAGATGCAGAGCAAATGCTATTCTCGCCCGATGACTTTGCTGATATAGAGCATAGCGCCATTTTCGAAGACTTGTCTGCACTGAAAGGATTATTCCCCAATTTGCTGAATATTCTAAAGCAATATCTGGCAGAGGATGATATCAATCACTTGGAACCCTTCGATGTGCTAATGGCTCAACTTTACCCTGCACCAAAGATTCTCTACTTCAAACCAGAGCGAGGACCAAAGGTTGTCGTAGGCACAGAGGAAAAAATCGTTTGGGCTGTGGAGGACGCTTCTGAATTATACCTGAACGGCCAGCCTTTAGAGGTCTATCAAAAGAGCCATCAAGAACGTTTCGACTCACTGGGAACCAAACACTTTGAACTGATTGCCATCAATGGCCTTGTACAGGAAAAAGTTTCGCTTGACATTGAAGCCGTGGACGGAGCTATCGTATCCTTTTCGGCCAACACCATCAAGCTGAGGCGAGGACAGAACGAACAGGCCACCTTACAGTGGGAAATTGAAAACGCGCAATCAGCCCTGTTGACATTTGGGAACACAGAAAAAGTCATACAGGCACGAGATTCTTTGATCGTTTCCCCTGCGGATACCACTACTTATCGCATCTCCGCTACAGCAAAAGACGGGCCGAAAGTAACAACTGAAGAACTGACCATTCTGGTGATAGATGCCAGCCAAGTTCAGTTTGAAGCCGACAAAGTCTATTCACTGCCGTCCGTTCCCATTACGCTGACTTGGAATGTAGAATACGCCCATAATGTAAAGTTGAACAATGAGCTTGTAAAGCATAGTGGAAGGAAAGTTGTAGAAATAGAGAAAGATACGGTCTTTACACTAACCGTTGAGGATGAATTTGGCATAGTAGACCATCCACTTACCATTCAGATGTTACCATTACCCTTTGTACGCTCGGTGCTCGTACCTACGCCAAACATCAGAAAGAACATTAATGTTATAAATAAAGTACCAAGACCCAATATCAATATTAGTTTGTCACCAATAGCAATGGAGGAGCCACGGTTTTCACTGGAGGAGCCGCAGTTTGTTGGAACACCATCCATCCTACAGAAAAGTCCTGAAGTGCCTACTGGAATTTTATACAGACTCGGAACTGTATGGAAAAAGATAGAAGGTAATATAGTAGAACGATTAAAAATATACTAAGAATATGGATAATAATTATCGAAAAATGAGAAGGAGTAGTCTCCTCAATGAATTCTTCTGGTGGTGCGCTGGTGTAAACAGAGAAATTTTGCGCCAATGCCCAACGGACTATGCGAAATATGCTGGAATGGGAGGCACTATCCTATTCACTGCCCTAATGGCTATGCTCTCAGGTGGCTATGCTATGTATTATGTGTTTAACAACCCTAAGATTGCCATTGGATTTGGTGTCTTCTGGGGACTGCTTATCTTCAATCTTGATAGATTTATTGTGAATACGATGTATTCTGATGGTAAGGTTACAATTAGTTGGCAAGAACTATATTCTGGCTTACCTCGTATTATTATGGCGATATTCCTCGGTATTGTGATTTCTACCCCCTTAGAACTGAAAATCTATGAAAAAAGTATCAATACCGAGATAAAGACTATGAAGCAGGATAAGCTAAAAGAACTTTTAGCTGCTGACGAAGCAGAATTAGACGAGCTAAATGTAAGGAAAGACCAAATATTGAGTCGCGATATAGTTGATGCTGCTGTAGGCTCTGCAAGAGCTGCATTTACAGATGCAAACAACGAACTCGGTACCCTGCAAGCACAATATAACCAACTTCAATCAAACATAAGTAATCTCGTGACACGGAGAAGATACCTATCACAAGTGCGGGATTCTGTCCAATACAGAAGACTTAGTGGGGAGATCAACAAACTTACAATTCAACGCAACAAACTTAAACCGAAAATCACGCAGTTGCAAACAGCCAAAGCTACAGAAGATCTGATTTATAGACAGGCCATAGATCAAAACAAGCAGCAAATGAATAGAGACCTTATAGCAATTAACAAAGACATAGATGAATTGAAACATAAAATAAAAACTGCAAAAAAAGAGTATGCTCCCCAATTAACAGATGAGTTTGACGGTTTTCAAGGAAGAATGATGGCATTTAACAGCTTGAAGGAGAATGAGTCGACTTGGTGGGCTGCACTTTTTATCTCCCTTTTATTTATCGTAATAGAAACGGCTCCAACATTTTTCAAGATGATGATAGCTTCAGGTCCATATGACGATTTGTTGCGTGCAGAAATGCATAGAGTAAGAGTTCTGTCTGACAAAGAAATATCTGACCTTAATGACGAAGTTAATACTCTAATCCAAATATCTGTAGCTAAGAATAAAGCAAAGTTAGAAACAGAATTAGCGGCTAATAACAAGATAATGGAGAAAATTGCCTTAGCCCAAGCAGAACTATTACAAACAGCCATAGACAAATGGCGAGAAGAGGAACTGGCAAAAATTAATGAGAACCCATCTGCGTACATACAAACCACAAACAGATTATGAAAAAGAAGTCTCCTCCAATTCCCGGCCTCAGCTTTTCTTGGAAGAGAGCAGTGGGTATTACGCGAATAAAGCAGAAGGTCGCTCGCGAAACGGGCATTCCTACGTCTATGACTGGCGTGGAACGGAAAGTCGGGAAATTCATCTTGAATACACTGTTTGGCAAGAAATAAGCAGAGAGATATGCCAACAGCGATGACGCCTGACAACAAGAATGGCAGTAATCCGAAAATAAAATCCTGCAAGAAGAATTAAGTGCAGAGAATTTACACCGCCACGTCGGGATGGAACTCGACGACTTGGCCAGCGCGGAGTGAGCGGGGAACGTCGATGAGGCGCTGGTTGCGGCTGCCGCGGAAGAGCAGCTTCTCGTCGCGCTGCGCCTTAATGAAAGGACCGTCTACGAGGACATCGAGCAGTTCGAGCAGCTGGCGATGGCGCGGATTGTTGACCAGATGCTCGAAGGTGAAGCCTGTATAGCACCAGATGGTCTTCTGCGTGCGCTGGCGGATGGCACGGGCGAGGTCGGCAAAGCCCTCGGGCTGATACATCGGGTCGCCGCCAGAGAAAGTGACGTTGGCAAAGGGGTCGGCCTCGATGATGCGCATAATGTCCTCCGTCGACATCGGATGGCCGCCCTCGAAGTCCCACGACTGCGGGTTGTGACAGCCCGGACAGTTGTGGCGGCAACCGGCACAATAGATAGAGGTCCGGAATCCCGGACCGTCTACCATTGTATCTTCTATGATGTCGAGCACACTAATCATACTTTCATCAATTAGTAATGAGCAATCAATAATGAGTAATGATGACTACCTTTGCGGCGGCTCTTCACGCTATGCCACAGGCAGCAGTAATCATCATTACTCATTATTGATTGCTCATTGATTGATTATTCATTGAACAGCTCCTGCTGAATGCTTCCCTCGATGTGGGTGACGCGGTCGTTCAGCTCGCACAGCTTGCCGTGGTTCCAGCGGTCGGTGGTGCCCACGAGATAGCCCGTGATGCGCTGCAGCTTGTCGATGTGGTGGCCGCCGCAGTGGGGGCAGGTGTCGAGCTGGGGCGCTGCGTTCTCGTAGCCGCAGTCCATACAGCGGTTGCGGTTGTGATTGACAGAGCCATAGCCCATATTCAGCTGGTCCATCATATCCACTACGCCCATTATCACCTGCGGGTTGTGGGTGGCATCGCCGTCAATCTCCACGTAGAAGATGTGTCCGCCGCGCGTCAAGTCGTGATAAGGAGCCTCGATCTCTGCCTTATGGCGTGCCGAGCACTTGTAGTACACCGGTACGTGGTTCGAGTTGGTATAGTAGTCGCGGTCGGTGACGCCGGGGATGAGTCCGAACTCCTTACGGTCTTTCTTGGTGAACTTGCCACTCAGACCCTCGGCCGGCGTGGCCAGCACGGAGTAGTTGTGCTGATAGCGGTCGCAGAAACTGCCGACGCGGTCGCGCATATAGGTCACAATCTTCAGTCCCAGCTCCTGTGCCTCGGCACTCTCGCCGTGGTGCTTGCCGATAAGGGCTACGAGACATTCGGCCAGTCCGATGAATCCGATGCCGAGCGTTCCCTGATTGATGACGCTCTCGATGGTGTCGTCGGGCTTCAGCTCGCTGGCTCCGATCCAGAGCGAGCGCATCAGCAGGGGGAACTGCTTGACGAAGGCAGTCTTCTGGAACTGGAAACGCTCGTCCAGCTGCTTGGCTGCCACTTCGAGCTGCTCGTCCAACTTGGAGAAGAACTTGGCCACGCGTGCCTCCTTATCCTCCACGTCCATACACTCAATGGCCAGTCGTACGATGTTGATGGTCGAGAACGAGAGGTTGCCACGGCCCACGCTGGTCTTCATACCGAAACGGTTCTCAAAGACGCGCGTGCGGCATCCCATCGTAGCCACCTCGTGCAGATAGCGCTTGGGGTCGTCGGCCCGCCAAGCCTCGTTCTGGTTGAACGTAGCGTCGAGATTGAGGAAGTTGGGGAAGAAGCGGCGTGCCGTCACTTTGCAAGCCAGCTGATACAGGTCGTAGTTCGGGTCCTCGGGCAGGTAGTTCACGCCGCGCTTCTTCTTCCATATCTGAATGGGGAAGATGGCCGTCTCGCCGTTGCCCACGCCTTGATAGGTGGAGTTGAGCAGCTCGCGCATCACGCAGCGACCCTCGGCCGAGGTGTCGGTACCGTAGTTGATGGAGGAGAACACCACCTGATTGCCACCGCGCGAGTGAATGGTATTCATATTGTGGATGAAGGCTTCCATAGCCTGATGCACGCGTCCCACGGTCTTGTTGATGGCGTGCTGGCGGGCGCGGTCGGTGCCCTTCAGTCCGTCGAGGGGCTGCTTCAGATAGTCAATCAGCGGCTCGTCGTACAGCGCGCTGTAGTCTTCGCCGTTGAGCTCTTCCAGACTCTTCAGCTCCTCGATGTACGACGTGCGCACGAAGGGAGCCAGATAGAAGTCGAAGGCGGGGATGGCCAGTCCGCCGTGCATCTCGTTCTGGGCACACTCCAGCGAGATGCAGGCCAGCACGGCGGCCGTCTCAATGCGCTTGGCAGGACGCGATGCTCCGTGGCCGGCCACGAATCCCTGATTCAAGATGTTGTCCAGCGGGTGCTGGCAGCAGGTGAGCGACTTGGTGGGATAGTAGTCTTTATCGTGGATATGCAGATAGTTGTGGGCGACGGCCTCGCGGCTCTCCTCCGAGAGCAGATAGTCGTCGACGAAGGGTTTCGTGGTTTCCGACGCGAACTTCATCATCATTCCCGCGGGCGTGTCGGCGTTCATATTGGCATTCTCGCGCGTCACGTCGTTGCTCTTGATGTTCACAATGTCGAGGAACACGTCGCGCGTCTTGGCCTTGCGGGCAATAGAGCGCTGGTTGCGATAGGCGATGTAGCGCTGAGCCACGTCCTTACGGCTCGACTTCATCAGCTCCATCTCCACCGCGTCCTGAATCTCTTCCACCGTCATCTGGCTGTTGCCGCGTGCCTGAATGCGGTCTGTGATGGTCTGCAGCAGGCGTTCGTCCTCCCCTTTGTCGGTGTGGAGCATTGCCTTGCGGATAGCTGCCATTATCTTCTGTTCGTTGAAACCCACGATGCGCCCGTCGCGCTTCACTACTGTCTGTATCATAACTGTGCGAATAAAGGATGTTTTGAATATGTTCTATGCTTATAGTTATCGGATTGCAAAGTTAATATAAATCTGCTTACAACGAACGTTTTGGACAACTTTTGTCGTGTTAAAAAATGTCAAACATCTATTTTTCAATCAGTTACAAAAAGCAAATGGACAACTTTTGCAATTATCCGATTGCAAGAGTTGTCCATTTTGGTAAACTCCGAACGCTTATAAAAGTTTTCGGTAGCAGCGATGTTTGCGGTGCTGCGTGGCCTCCAGATACTGCCATTGCGAGCGCACGCCCTCGTTCGACTCCATCTGCGGCATTGCCTCAGCCCACTTGAATCCGTAGCGTTGGAACTGCTGTATCAGGTCGTCGAAGATAAGCGAGTTGGCCCCTTTGGCCCGGTATTCGGGCAGCACACCTATTAATAATAGGTCTACCGTGTCGGTCTTGTGCCACTTCAGGGCGCGCAGCAGGTGCCACCAGCCGAAGGGCAGCATCCGGCCGTCGCGGGTGTGGCGCAGTGCATTGGTAAACGAGGGGAACGTAATGCCAAATCCTATCATCCGGTGCTCCGGCGTGTTCCAGTCCTCTATGCTGGTCACGAGGTTCAGGTCGGCTATCTTGATGTACTGGTCTACCAGCTGGTCGATTTGCTTTTGGGACAGCTGCGAGTAGCCATAGAGGTCCTTGTAGGTGGCATTGATGATGTCGAACACCTCGCGCCCCTTTCCGCCGTCTATCAGCTCCTGCCGCGTGAACTTATGCACGTGCAGGTTGTAGCGCTTGCCCACCATCTCAGCTATCTTGTGGAACTTATCGGGCACGCGCTCGGGCACCTTCACCCGGTATTCCATATAGTCGTTGTCCTTCTCCCAGCCGCCCATCTGCTCCAGATGGTCTACGTAGTAAGGGTAGTTGTAGTTGACGTACATCGTGGCCTGCTCGTCGAATCCCTCGATGAGCAACCCCTCTCGGTCCATATCGGTGAAGCCCAGCGGACCGGCAATCTCGGTCATCCCGCGCTCGCGCCCCCACTGCTCCACCGTCTCGAGGAGCGCCCGGCTGACGGCCGGACTGTCCACGAAGTCCAGCCACCCGAAGCGCACCTGCTGGCGACCCCAGCGCTCGTTGGCACGCCGGTTGATGATGGCGGCCACGCGCCCCACGGCCCGTCCGTCTTCGTAAGCTATGAAGTAGTCGGCCTCGCAGCACTCAAAGGCAGCATTGCGGTCGCGCCGCAGCGTGTTCATCTCTTCGGAGTAGAGGAAGGGAACTGCCTGCTGGCAGGAGCGATAAAGGTCGTAGTTGAACTGCACAAAGTTCTTCAGTTCACGCAGGTTAGTAACTCGTCTGATTTCTATCTGGCTCATAGCACTCTTTGTTCGTGCTGCAAAATTACGCTAAATCAACGAAACGACAAAACAAAACCCGCACATTTTTGCGGGTTTTGTGCATTTTCTGTCGCCCGCCACTGGCTGCGGACAGCGTGCAACGGCCTCGCAGACGGGGTTGAGTAGCTCTTCCCGCAGGATGGCCGCGGCGGTGCTGAAAAGAATTCTCGCGAGAATTTCCCGAATTCTCGCGAGAATTCTGAAAATCCACGCGAGAATTTGTTACCTTTGCAACCGGTTGACACGCTGGCACGACTGCCGGCACACCATCCAAACACTGCACCGACGACAATGAACGACCCATCGCCCATACTGGCACTGACCCAACAGCGGGCCTTGCTGCAACTGGAATACAACACGGAGAAGGAGGCTTTCCGCCGACAGGCTGAGGAGGCTGGCATCGAGCGTGCCATACACCGCGGCAACGCGTGGTGGCCACTGCGCGTGGGCCGCAGCTACTACAACTCGCTCAACCAACTGGCGGTAGAGCTGTTTCGCACAGCCGACGACGACATCGACCACAACTTCGAGCCGGGACGGCCGGTCACCTTTTTCACCGAGGGCTCCACGAAACCGAAATTCCTGTTTTCTGCCACCGTCAGCTACGTAGACGGCGACCGGATGGTGGTGGCCATTCCCGACGGCCGGCTGATGGAGCTGCAGCAAAGCGAGGGACTGGGCGTGATGCTGTCGTTCGACGAGACCTCCTATCGCACGATGTTCGACGCGCTGGAGCGCGCCATCCGCGGTAAGGGACGGCTGGGCTACCTGCGCGACCTCTTCTATTCGCACCGCAAGCCCGAGACGTTCGTCTTCCCCCCGATGCAGTTCCCCTATCTCAACGAAGCACAGCAACAGGCCGTCAACGAGGTGCTGCGCGCTAAGGACGTGGCCATCGTGCACGGCCCGCCGGGCACGGGCAAGATCACCACACTCGTCGAGGCCATCCGCGAGACGCTGATGCGCGAGCCGCAGGTGCTCGTTTGCGCCCAGAGCAATATGGCCGTCGACTGGATATCAGAGAAGCTCGTCGACCGTGGCATCCACGTGCTGCGCATCGGCAATCCGTCGCGCGTCAACGACAAGATGCTGTCATTCACCTACGAGCGTCGCTTCGAGTCGCACCCCGACTACCCCCAGCTGTGGGCCATCCGTAAGGCCATCCGTGAGGTGCGCGCCAACCGCCGCCGGGGCGACCAGAAATATCATCAGCGCATAGAGAGCCTGCGCAGCCGCGCCACGGAGCTGGAGGTGCGCATCAATGCCGAGCTGTTTGGCGAGGCACGCGTCATCGCCTGTACGCTCGTGGGGTCGGCGCACCGCCTGCTCGACGGGCATAAGTTCGGCACGCTCTTCATCGACGAGGCCGCACAGGCCCTCGAGGCCGCCTGCTGGATTCCCCTGCGGCGGGCGCAGCGCGTGGTGCTGGCCGGCGACCACTGCCAGCTGCCACCCACGGTGAAGAGCATCGCCGCACTGAAGGCCGGGCTGGGTCGCACGCTGATGGAGCGACTGGTGGACCAGCATCCCGAGGCCGTCACCCTGCTCACGGTGCAATATCGGATGCACGAGGATATTATGCGCTTCTCCAGCAACTATTTCTACGATGGCCGTGTGACGGCCGCCCCCGAGGTGCGCTTCCGCAGCATCCTCGATCTGGACCGCGCGATGGAGTGGATAACGGAAGACGCGGAGAACTCGGAGAACTCGGAGAACTCGGAGAACTCAGAGAACTCGGAGAACTCGGAGAACTCAGAGAACTCGGAGAACTCGGGGAACTCAGAGAGCTCTGGGGGCGGGCCCTCCCTCTCCAATCCCGACGAGGCTCGCCGCACCCTCGACGCCCTGCAACGCTACTTTGAGCGCATCGGCAAGCAACGCCTGCTCGACGAGCGCATCGACGTCGGCATCATCTCACCCTACCGCGCGCAGGTGCAGCTGCTGCGCCGACTGCTGATGAAGCGCGAATACTTCAAGCCCTTCCGCCGAATGATCAGCGTCAACACCGTCGACGGCTTTCAGGGGCAGGAGCGCGACGTCATCGTCATCTCGCTCGTGCGCTCCAACGACACGGGCCAGATAGGCTTCCTGCGCGACCTGCGCCGGATGAACGTCGCCATCACCCGCGCCCGGATGAAGGTCATCATCCTCGTCGACCGCGCCACCCTCACACGCCATCCCTTCTACCGCCAGCTGTGGGAGTATATAAAAACCCACCCCTAAAACCCAAAAACCCACCCCCAGCCCCTCCCGAAGGGATGGGAGTTTAGTTACCTCAAGCACTGAAGCAAACCAAGCTCCCCTCCCTTCGGGAGGGGTTGGGGGTGGGTTATTCCCTTCGGGAGGGGTTGGGGGTGGGTCCCGGGGTCCCGGGTTATTAATTCTTTATCACCTTAGTGGTGTACACCTTACCGGCGGTGTCGGTAATCTTCATAATGTATACTCCGTGCGACTGCAGCTGGCTGACGGCACGGCCGTCGGTGGTGAAGAACTCACGGCGGGCCACGTCGATGCCTTCTTCACTCCACGCTGCACTGATGCCAGTGGCCTCGCCCGTCACGGCCACACCGAAGCGACGGGTGAAGGTGGTCTCGCCGTCATTGACGGTAACGCCGAAACGGAACACACCGCCTGCGTCGGGCTTCGTACCGCTAATCTTCAGCGTCGAGCCCTCGACCGTGGCCGTATAGACATCGCTGCCCGACGGCTCCACCACGTAGGTCGGTACGACGCTCTGACCGTTCTGTCCGTAGAAGCCGGCAAAATAGTCCTTCAGGTCCAGCGTGACCGTCTCGCCGGGAGCCACGATGGCATAGGGATAGGCCACAAAGTCCAGATAGTCTTCCAGCAACGTCCATCCGTCGCCGTCGGGGTCGTCGTTCTGGTTGGCATCGTTCGGATTGCTGCCAATCAGCCGCTCGTACCAGTTAGGTATTCCGTCGCCGTCGGTATCATAGTCGGCCTCGCGCTGCACCTCGGGATAGACCTCCCATCCCTTACCGGCGGCGTGCTCGGTGATGTCTTCCTCAGTGTCAATCTCTCCCCTGATGCCCGACTTAGAGCCTTTGTAGGTCCACGTGCCGTCAATGGTCTCGCGGACGTTGCGGCGATGGTGCTCGTCGGCCATCGGCATCGTTGCACCGCTGTAGCTCGTCACAATCTTCATTGCGTCCTTTGCCGTGTGGATGGTGGCGAAAGAGGGGAAGAGCGGCTCGTTGACGAGATACTCGTAGGTAGTCGGAATATTGCCTGTGGCATTGTAGGTGTTGTTCTTCGCATCCGTTGTCAGCGAGTGGTCTTTGTTCTCGCGGATGTTGCCGCTGACGTAGGCGATGTCGGTACCTTCGGGATTGATGGCTGGCTCGAAGTCCTGTGTGAAGAGGGTGGTGCGCCTTGTGTCGGGCCCCATCTTGTAGTAGTTACCCACGAAGTTCACCTCGTGGCAGTTGCCGTCGGTGGTACGTCCGTTCCAGTTGTAGACCACATTATTAAATAGGTCGAGTCCGCCGATAGGGATATTGTTGGCATCCATTCCGCCGCCCATCGACCAGTTGCGGCCGCTGCAGTTGACCAGCAGGTTGTGGTGCCACGAACCACGCTGGCCGTCGATGGTGGCGGCATAGCCGTGGTTTGTTCCGTCGGCATAGTTCTTGTGGCCGGCAATGCCCAACGCCTCGCTGATGACGCTGTACTGGAACGAGATGTTCTTGGCGCCACGGCCGCTCACGGTCTCGTCGGTGCCCCACGCGGCAGTGCAGTGGTCCACGATGGCGTGGTCGGCACCCGACATACCCATCGCATTACCCGTGTTCTCGCCATACACGCCCAGTCCGCGCTTGAAGCGGATGTGGCGGCAGATGACGTCGGAGCCGATATTGATATTGGAGGCTTTGATGCAGATGCCCTTACCCGGTGCTGTCTGACCGGCGATATAGGCATAAGGCTTGGTGAAGCTGGAGCTGAAGTCGAGCTCGATGATACCGCTGACGTCGAACACGATGTAGCGCGGACCAGTCATCTCGGTCAGTCCATAGAGCAGCGTGCCGGGCTCGCTGCCACCGCTCAGGCTGATGACGTGGTAGACCACGCCGCCGCGGCCGCCGATGGCATAGCGTCCATAACCCTCGGCATCGGGGAAAGCCAGATGACGGGGACGGAACGACCACACCAGTCCTTTATGCACCGTTCCGTCGGCCTCAACCTCGTCCACGCGCCAGTAGTAGATGTTGTGGGTCGTCAGGCCGGTAGCGGTATAGCTGGTGGCCGTGCCTTCATACTGCCACGCGGTGGCACGCTCCACCTCGTCGGCATCCGTACCGAAGTAGAGACGGTGCTTGGCGGCCGTCGGTCCGGCAGTCCACTGCAGCTCGCAGGAACCGTCGTCGCAGTCGTAGTGATAGTCGCGGCTGTTGGGGATGGGGTCCTGTGCCACGAAGGGCGACGTGTCGAGCAGCAGGGCGTTGAGCATCACGTTGGTAGTCTGATACGTCTTGCCCGCTTCCACGACGGTCGTATATCTCAGATAGACAGAGTCGCCCTCCTCAATGTCGAATCCCACGTAGGAGTAAGTGGCGTCGGCCATCTTCAGGTCGGTGACGGGATTCTTCACATTGACAAAGTCCACGTCGGTCTGCTTCACCGTGTACGCGCCTTTGTTGATTTTCAGTTCCACCTTAATCTTGGGCATCTCGCCCGACTTGACATCCTTCCACACGTGGTAGGCCATTGCCGTGTGGCTGCCGGCGGTGAGCCCTTTGACTTTTATCTCAATAGAGGTAGGCGTGTCGGTGAGCGTCGGCGTGTTGCCGTTGTCGTCGATAAAGGCCACCACGCCGTCGCCCAGCAGGCGCAGGCCCGTGGCGCCGTCGCGTCCGGCGTTGCAGGTGTTCTTGTTCCACTGGTCGCGCAGCACGTTGGCATTGCCCGTTGCGGCGATGCTCAGTTCCATTCCGTTGTCGAGCACCATCGTGGCCGACTCGGCGTGCGGAATCTTCCACTCGATGTAGTCGGGCTCGTGGGTCTGTGCTTCCTGCGCGTTGCTGAAACTGAAGTCGATGCGTTGCGCCGCAGCACTGGCGGCACACAGCACAAAGATAAAGGTCAGTAGTTTCTTCATTGTCAGTTGGTTTAGTGAGTAGTCTGTGCGCAAAGATACGCATTTTGCCCGTTCGGCAAATGCAAAATATGATAAAAAAGGCGTGAAATCTGATTTAAATGGTGTATTTTTGCAGTCAGATGACACCATTTCACCCACTGAACAGCCCCTACCCGTCGCCCGAACGGTTCACTTATCCGTTCTGCTACGAGCCTCATCCGCTGTGCATTGCCGCAGCCGACGAGCTGAAACGCCACCTCGCCACCGAGCCCGCCATCGGCACCGATGCCCGCAACGGCAAGATGTTCGGCGTGCTCGTCGTCAGCGACGAGACAGGCCGGCGCGGTTTTCTGGCGGCTTACAGCGGACTGCTGGCCGGGCGCAATGACTGGCCTTACTTCGTGCCACCGGTGTTCGACGCGCAGCAGCCCGACGGCTACTTCAAGCAAAAGGAAAGGGAGATCAGCCGTCTTGCCGAGAGTGGAGACGCCGCCCACCGCAGCCTCTCCCAGTCCCTGCAGCGATGGCTCTTCCATCAGTATCGGATGCTGAACGCGCTGGGCGAAGAGAAAGACCTCGTAGAAATATGGCACGACTACCACTCTGAGCGTGTGCGCCATCAGTTCCCCCTGCCCCCGGGCGGCAGCGGCGACTGCTGCGCACCCAAGCTACTGCAATATGCCTACCGCCACCGGCTGCATCCCCTCGCGATGGCCGAGTTCTGGATGGGACGCTCGCCCCGCGGCGAGATTCGCTATGAAGGTCAGTTCTATCCCGCCTGCCGCGGTAAGTGCCTGCCCATACTCACGTTTATGCTGCGCGGCCTCGATGTAGACCCCAATCCACTGGCACTGCGTACGCCGCTCGCCAGTCTCTGCATCGTCTACGACGAGCCTGCATTCGCCGTCGTCGACAAGCCAGCGGGACTGCTCAGCGTGCCGGGTAAGGACCAACTGCCGTCGGTGGTCAGCCTGCTGCGCGAGCGGTGGCCTGAGGCCGAGTGCATCCGTCCTGCCCACCGGCTGGATATGGACACCAGTGGTCTGCTGGTAGTGGCCAAGACCGAGGCGGCCTACGCTGCACTGCAGGCGCAGTTTGTCCGCCACGAAGTGACCAAGCGCTACGAGGCATTGCTGACCCCGAGCGACGAAGGGCGAGGGACGGCAGGCGAATGTAACACCACACATCTCCCAAAAGCCTCGCAGACCATCCGCCTCCCCCTGCGCCCCGACCCGCTGGACCGCCCGCGACAGGTGGTAGACTGGCAGCACGGCAAGACAGCCGTCACTGAGTATGCCTTTACGGACGACAACCGCGTCAGCCTGTGGCCCCACACCGGCCGCACCCATCAGCTGCGCGTCCACTGCGCCCATCCCGAAGGGCTCGGTCGCCCCATCGTCGGCGACGCACTCTATGGCCACAGCGGTGACCGGCTGTGCCTGCACGCCGCCGAACTCACCCTGCGCCATCCCGCCGATGGCCACGAGCTCCACTTCGTCAGTCCCCCGCCGTTCTGACAGTGCCTCCTTTTGCATTGTAGAGATAGCAAAAACACCTAAATAATATTAAACTGCAAAATAATTCGGCACTCTCAATCCGTAATTCGTAATTATTTTCGTAACTTTGCCATCTGGATATCAATTCACACTTAAATAATTAAATGCATTATGATTATTGAACAAATTCACGCAAGAGAGATTCTGGATTCACGTGGTAATCCTACGGTAGAAGTTGAAGTAACGCTTGAGAGCGGTTTCGTAGGCCGCGCATCGGTTCCCTCCGGTGCCTCTACGGGCGAGAACGAGGCCCTCGAGCTCCGCGATGGCGACAAAGGCCGCTATCTGGGCAAAGGCGTGCTCAAGGCTGTTGAGAACGTGAACACCAAGATTGCTCCCGAGCTCATCGGTATGAGCGTGCTCGAGCAGCGTGCCATTGACGAGAAGATGCTCGCACTGGACGGCACCCCGACCAAGAAGAACCTCGGTGCCAACGCCATCCTCGGCGTATCACTGGCCGTGGCTCACGCAGCTGCCAACTATCTGCAGATTCCGCTCTATCGCTACATCGGCGGTACCAACACCTACGTGCTGCCCGTTCCGATGATGAACATCATCAACGGTGGTGCCCACTCTGACGCCCCCATCGCCTTCCAAGAGTTTATGATTCGTCCGGTAGGTGCCAAGAGCGAGAAAGAGGGTATCCGTATGGGTGCTGAGGTATTCCACAATCTGGCCAAGCTGCTGAAGAAGCGCGGTCTCTCTACCGCTGTGGGCGACGAGGGTGGTTTCGCTCCCGCACTCGACGGCATTGAGGACGCTCTGGAGAGCATCTGCCAAGCTATCCGCGATGCTGGCTACGAGCCGGGCAAGGATGTCAAGATTGCAATGGACTGCGCCGCTTCTGAGTTTGCAGTACAGGAGAACGGCGAGTGGTTCTACGACTATCGCCAGCTGAAGGACGGCAAGAAGAAGGATCCCAACGGCAAGAAACTGACTGCCGAGGAGCAGATTGCCTATCTGGAAG
>JAFUZD010000105.1 GCA_017476785.1 Prevotella sp.
GAGGTGATGAAGTGTCACCATCCGCGTGGCTATGACTACTGGTGGATGCTGGGCACCTACACCAACGACGAGCCCGAAGCCGACGACACCGACAACTGGGCGCTGCGCAATGGCTACGTTGCCATCACACCGACGCGCATTGACGTCACGGCCTATGAGGCAATGGAGGATGTAAGGCGGATTTTGCGGGTTTGAGTAGTAGAGCAAGAGAAAATGAAATACTATCTGATAGCAGGTGAAGCCAGCGGCGACCTACACGCATCCCGACTGATGCAGTCGCTCAGCAGGCAAGACGCACGGGCGGAGTTCCGGTTCTTCGGCGGCGACCAGATGGCGGCCGTGGGCGGCACGCGGGTGAAGCACTACCGCGAGCTGGCCTATATGGGCTTTGTCCCCGTGCTGCTCCACTTGCCCACCATTCTCGGCAATATGCGGCTGTGCAAGCGCGACATCGTGGCGTGGCAGCCCGACGTGGTCATCCTGATAGACTACCCGGGCTTCAACCTGAGCATTGCGAAGTTCGTGCGAGAGCAGACTCACATTCCCGTCTACTATTACATCTCGCCGAAGATATGGGCGTGGAAGGAGCACCGCATACGCAACATCAAGCGCGACGTGGACGAGCTGTTCTCCATCTTGCCCTTCGAGGTGGACTTCTTCGAGCAGAAGCACCATTACCCCATTCACTACGTGGGCAACCCCACGGCGCAGGAGGTGAGGGAGTTTGGCACTCTCGCCCCCGGCTCCTCGCCCGCAGCGGGAGCGGAGGCGAGACCGCTCATCGCCCTCCTCGCAGGCAGTCGCAAGCAGGAGATAAGGGACAACCTGCCGGCAATGCTCGAGGCAGTGCACCATCTGCAGGGGCAGTATCGGGTTGTAGTGGCGGGAGCCCCGTCGATAGAACCCTCGTACTACGACCGTTTCTTGCACGGCTCCGGCGCAGAGATAGTCTACGACCAGACCTTCTCGTTGCTCTCCCATTCCACGGTAGCCCTCGTCACCAGCGGTACGGCCACGCTCGAGGCGGCAATGTTCCGCGTGCCGCAGGTGGTGTGCTACTATACGCCGCTGCCCCGCCTCTATGGTTGGCTGAAACGCCACTTCCTGAAGGTGAGGTTCGTCTCGCTGGTCAACCTGATAGCCGACCGCGAGGTGGTGCGCGAGCTGGTGGCCGACACGTTCAGCGTCGATGCCATCCGTCGCGAGCTGGATGCCATCCTGCCCGGCCATCCCGCGCGTCAGACGATGCTCAGCGGCTACGACGAGGTGGAACGCCGCCTCGGACAGGAGAACGCGCCCGACAATGCCGCGCGTATAATGATTAGCCTGTTATTCCAAAAACAATCAACCGACATAGCATAATGATGAGAAAGATTCTTCTGGCAGTGGTCGCCGCACTGGGCGTGCTGACTGCCGGCGCACAGAACGTGCAGCTACACTATGACTTGGGGCATTCGCTCTACGGCGACCTGAACACGCGCCCCAACGTGACTACCACGGTAGAGATGTTCAAACCCGACCGCTGGGGCAGTACCTATATGTTTACCGACATCGACTATTTCTCCGACGGCGCGGCCGGTGCCTATTGGGAGATATCGCGTGAGTTCAACCTGACGAAGAACCAGCAGTGGGCATTGCATCTGGAGTATAATGGCGGTGCTTCCACTACGGAGCACACTTCGATGTATGCCAGCCGCTTCCAGCACGCCTTCCTCGGCGGAGGCGCGTGGAACTGGGCCAGCAGCGACTTCAGCAAGACGTTCGCGCTGCAGCTGATGTACAAATACTATTTTAAGGGAATGTATCGCGGGGCGTTCAGCGGCTTTCAGGCTACGGGCGTGTGGGGCAGCACGTTTGCTCACGGGCTCTGCACCTTCAGCGGCTTCCTCGACGTGTGGTACGACCGCGACGTGCCGGGCAAGCTCATCGTGCTCAGCGAGCCGCAGTTCTGGGTAAACCTGAACGCGCTGCGCGGGATGGACGGCATCAATGTCAGCGTAGGTACAGAGGTGGAGGTGAGCAACAACTTCGTCTACAACCGCAACGGGCGGAATGACAAGTTCTATGCCATCCCCACGCTGGCAGCCAAGTGGACGTTCTGAAGCAGCCGTAAGTGCATCAACAACAACGGCCGCCACGGGCTTTTACCCGTGGCGGCCGTCATTATTGTCAGTCTGCCGGTCGCTCCGCTGAGGAGTGTCAGCGCGCCAGCTCTCTTTTTACTTGTTGTATTTCTTCAGCAGGCCTTTCACCAGTTTTCCGTAGGGCTTGATGACATCGTCGGCCCACGGGCCGGTGGCGGTGGCGCGGGGCAGCAGCATCGAACAACTCTCGTTCTTGTCGCTGATGCTCCAGCACACCCAGCTGATGCCCAGCCGCTCGCACAGCTGAATCCACTGCTCCTCGCTCTCGGGGTCTATCTTTCCGTCGCCCGAGGCTTCGGTGGCTCCACTCTCTGAGATGAACACGGGAATGCCGGCGCGGACGGCACGCTCGGTGCGCTGGCGCAGGTCGTCGCCGTGGGTGGCGGCATAGAAGTGGACGGTGTACATTATGTTGCTGAATCCCTGCAACGGCCGCTCTGCCACGATGTGGATGTCCTGATCCCAGTGGGGACAGCCCATCAGGATGATGTTGTCGGGGTCGTAGCGGCGAATCTCTGTGATGACCTCCGTGGCATACTGCTTCAGCTCGTCCCACGTGTCTTCCACGGGCTCGTTGTATATCTCGTAGATGACGTGCGGGTTCTTGCCGTATTTTTGCGCGATGCGACTGAAGAACTGCTTGGCTTCGGCTGTCTTGAGGATGTGGGAATGCCAGTCTACGATGACGTAGACATCCTGCTTGATGGCACTCTCGATGACGGGCGTGATGCACTGCAGGGCAAATTCGGGGTTCTCCAGATAGTTGTCTTCTATCAGGATGCCCATTGCGGCGCGGATGACCGAGGCGTTCCAGTCGTTCTTCAGGGTGCTAATGACCTTCTTATTGTAGAACCGTGGCCATAGGTTGTGCCATCCGAGGCTGACGCCACGCAGAATGACAGGCTGTCCCTGCCAGTCGCACAGCTGCGCGCCCTTCACTTGCAGCTGACCGTAGCGCGTGACAGGCCCAGCGGCTTTTAAAGGTAAAAAGGTAAAAAGGTAAAAAAGTAAAATGCTGGTAAAGATTAGATTTCTTTTCATTGTTGCTTTATTTTGTTGATGATATTTACGATGGTTCCTATGATTGTATTCACGTCGTTGAGCAACGAGCTATACTGCTGCTCTGTTATGGAATTTGATTCGTATAGCAATTCCAACCAATATCTTGATTCGCTGGCTTCTTTGAGCGCGATTTTTAGTTTGTTGACATAGTCGGCCTCACTTTGAGCAAATACACTCTCTGCGATATTTGCACCGATACTCGTCCCCGATCTGTAGAGTTGCTTAGACATCACGAATTCCCTCTTCTCATCACATAGTTGTGAGTATAGCTGTATGATTCGCAATGCAAAGCCTTTACTCAATCTATAAATGACGTTATTCCCCATCGTCTTATTGCGTCCTCCCTTTTACTTTTTTACTTTTTTACCTTTCACCTTTTTACCTTCCTAAAACAGCGTCAGCGTGTAGAGATAGACCACTGCGGCAGGAATGGCCAGCAACGAAGAGTCGAAGCGGTCCAGCATTCCGCCGTGGCCGGGCAATATGTTGCCACTGTCTTTGATGCCCAGCGTGCGTTTGAAGAGACTCTCTATCAAGTCGCCCCACGTGCCGAAGACCACGACCACAAGTCCCAGCCCGAGCCATTGGGCGATGGAGAGCATCCCCCAGCGACCGGCGATGGTGGGCTCGTTGGACAGGCCGCCGTTGTCCCAATAGCCGATGGCGAAGGCAGCAGCCAGCACGAAGATGGCACCGCCGATGCTTCCCTCCCACGACTTGCCCGGCGAGATGCGGGGAAACAGCTTGTGGCGTCCCAGCAGCGAGCCGGCGCAGTAGGCTCCCGAGTCGTTGACCCAGAGGAAAATGAAGATGGAGAGCGGCAGCAGCGTGTTGAACACCACTTCGCCGTCGGGTGTGGCCGTGAAGGCCAGTACGTTGAGCAGCGAGAAGGGCAGGGCGATGTACAGCTGCGACAGCATCGTGTAGGCCCAGTTGTTGATGGGGTCAGCCTGCTTGGCGTACAACTCGGCCACGAGCAGATAGATAAGGGTGACGAGGTAGGGGATGAAGACCACCGACTTGGCCGTTCCTCCGTAGACATCGCTGCAGTAGTAAGTCATAGCGAGGAAGAAGTAGACGGCTCCCACGGTCGTGATAAACCGGTTGACGGTGACGGTGGGGCGCTGGTTGACCAGTCCGGAGAACTCCCATACGGTCAGTCCTGTGATGATGCTGAAGAGCAGCACCATAGCGCGTGGGTTGAGAAAGCTGGCCACGATGGCGGCCACGAAGATAATGCCTGTGATGGTTCTGACGATGAAGTTGTTCATAATGCTTCTGATGGCGGGTTATGCTTGTTCGTTGTTCTTGTCGGCCGGGGCGTCGTTGTCGGGTTGCTGGCCGTTCTGGGCTTCCAGTTCCAGTGCGCGGCGCTCGGCCATCGCCTCGGCCTCGGCACGCTGTTGTGCCTCGATGAGCTCTTCGGCACGGCTGGTCCACGGCCGCTTGCCGAAGATGCGCTCTACGTCGTCGGCGAAGATGACTTCGCGCTCGATGAGCAGCGCGGCCAGCTGGGCGTGACCATCGCGGTGCTCATTCAGAATCTGCTTGGCGCGCTCGTACTGTTCATTAATCATCTTGAGCACCTCGTCGTCCATTATCTTGGCCGTCGTCTCGGAGTAGGGACGCTGGAACTGGTACTCGCTGTTGTTATAATAGCAGATGTTGGGCAGCTTGTCGCTCATACCGGCGTATGCTATCATCCCATAGGCTTGTTTGGTGGTGCGCTCCAAATCGTTCATCGCACCGGTAGAGATGTCACCGATGAAGAGCTCCTCGGCTGCCCGTCCGCCCAGCAGGGCGCACATCTCGTCGAGCATTGCCTCCTTAGTCTGGATGACGCGCTCCTCGGGCAGATACCACGCCGCTCCCAGTGCCCGTCCGCGCGGCACGATGCTGACCTTAACCAGCGGGTTGGCGTGCTCGGTAAACCACGAGATGGTGGCGTGGCCGGCCTCGTGGATGGCGATGGAACGCTTCTCCTGCTCGGTCATCACCTTCGTCTTCTTCTCCAGTCCGCCGATGATGCGGTCCACGGCATCGAGGAAGTCCTGCTTGCCCACGTTCTCGCGGTTGTAGCGGGCAGCAATCAGGGCGGCCTCGTTGCACACGTTGGCGATGTCGGCTCCCGAGAAGCCGGGGGTCTGGCGTGCGAGGAAGTCGATGTCCACCGTGTCGTCGAGCTTCAGCGGCTTCAGGTGCACTTGGAACACTTCCTTTCGTTCGTTCAGGTCGGGCAGGTCTACGTGTATCTGTCGGTCGAATCGGCCGGCACGCAGCAGTGCCGAGTCGAGCATATCGGCGCGGTTGGTGGCAGCCAGCGTGATGATGCCGCTGTTCGTACCAAATCCGTCCATCTCTGTCAGCAGGGCATTCAGCGTGTTCTCGCGCTCGTCGTTGCCGCCCATTGCTGGGTTCTTGGAGCGGGCACGGCCCACGGCGTCAATCTCGTCGATAAAGATGATGCAGGGTGCTTTGGTCTTGGCTTTCTCGAACAAATCGCGCACGCGGCTGGCTCCCACGCCGACGAACATCTCGACGAAGTCGCTTCCCGACATCGAGAAGAACGGCACACCTGCCTCACCGGCCACGGCTTTGGCCAGCAGCGTCTTTCCCGTTCCCGGAGGCCCTACGAGCAGGGCACCCTTCGGAATCTTTCCACCCAGCTCGGTGTATTTCTGCGGGTTCTTCAAGAAGTCCACAATCTCTTGCATCTCCTGCTTGGCGCCGGCCTGCCCAGCCACGTCTTTGAACGTGATGCCGAGGTTGCCGCCCGACTCGTACATCTGGGCTTTCGACTTGCCTACGCTGAAGATGCCGCTTCCGCCGCCGAAGCCGCCGCCTCCCATTCGGCGCATAATGAAGATCCAAACGCCAATGATGAGTGCCAGCGGCAATAGGTTGTAGATGAGCGAAGTGATGAAGTCGTTCTCCTTATGGTTGTCGTATTTGAAGTCGCCAGTGAACTTCTGGGCCTCGCGTGCTTCGTTGACAAACTGCTCTACCTGTTCCACAGAGCCGATTTCTACCTGTACCGTCGGCTCCTTACCCGTCTTGTCCACGCCTTGCTTGAACACGTCGCGTATGTGTTCCGGCTTGACGTACATCAGCAGCTTGTTCTGGTTCTTGTTTACTACTATCTTTTCGGCATAGCCGTTCATCACCATTTTCTTGAAGTTACTGTATGCCATCTCCGTGGTGACACTCGAATTAGTGCTGCCGCTGGTGACGTAGAAGAAGGCAAGTGCGGCGATGACCAGTGCGTAAATCCAATTCATATTGAACTTAGGCATATTCATCTTGGGGTCTTTATTCTGATGCTCGTTCATTGTCTGTCGTCCGTTCTGTTGTTCAGTGGGGTAAAGGTGGGGTTAGTCTAAGTCGGGGATGCGCGTCAGTCGGGCGTCGTCCCACAGATGTTCCAAGTCGTAATATTCGCGCACGTCGGGCAGGAAGATGTGCACCAGCACGTCGCTGTAGTCCATTGCCACCCAGTGGGCGTTCTCCAGTCCGGCCACGGCGGTCGGCTTTTCGCTCAGTTCCTTACGTGCAAAGTCGCCTACCGACTCGGTGATGGCTTCTACCTGTGCTGGCGATGAGCCCTGACAGATGACGAAGTAGTGGCAGATGGCACCGTCGATACCGCTCAAGTCGGCAATGACGATGTTGCTTCCTTTCTTTTCTTGGATTCCCCGTGTGATGGTCTGAACCAGTTGTGATGTCTGTTCCATTAATATGTGTTAGAATGTATAAATCGGTTATAGATGCTGACAGCAAATTCTATGCAAAGATACTGCAAATATCGCAAACAGGGATATAAAACAGACTTTTTTGCGGTTTTTTATAAAAAATACGCGAAAATTTTTGTTGGTTTCGAAAAATGTCGTACCTTTGCATCCGCAAAACGACAGGTTGTCAGTTGCAACAATGACATTGGGGTATGGTGTAATGGTAACACTACAGATTCTGGTCCTGTCATTCTTGGTTCGAGTCCGGGTACCCCAACAAATTAATCCGCTAAGTCGCTGAAAATCAGCACTTAGCGGATTTCTTTTATTCTAAATTGGCGTGTTTTTGGCGTGCTAGTTATTGTTTTGGCGTTCCTTGACTCCTGATTTTGCA
>JAFUZD010000106.1 GCA_017476785.1 Prevotella sp.
GTGTTAAGCCTGTAGCTAGCGTTCATCCTGAGCCAGGATCAAACTCTCCATTGTAAAATTTTTAATTGTTGTCCTGTCGCTCCTTACCGGATGTGATTTCCTTTTAGACCCATCCCTTAGAAAGGGAAGGGAGGAAAAGACGGTTGCTTCGTTCTATATACCCGTTGCACTGAAATGCCCCGAAAGACACTACAATGCAGCGCTTCTCGTACTACTACTTCTCTGTCTTATGTAACTCTTTCAAAGATCTCCTTCTTGATGAAACCTCCGGGATTCCCCGAAAGCGGATGCAAAAGTAAGGACTTTTTCCCAACCAACCAAATATTTTCGAAAGAAAATTGAAAATTCTCGCAAAAAAGATTTCGCCGATTGACATATATCAACCACAGGAACAGCCTACACATTAATATATATTATATAAGCAGAAGGATTATTCGCGCACCTCGCAGTAAAGGATGGGCCAATAGCAAGATAAATGTTACGGTTCCGTTTCTTTTGAAAAAATGTAAGGTGTCCGCTATTTTTTTTGCATAAACGTTTGGTGATATGCAGATTTTTGAATACTTTTGCGGCGGATTTTGAATAAATATACCACAATGAAAGTAAAGAACAACAGATTAGAGGCGCTTCGGATGATTATCTCCAGTCAGGAGCTGGGCAGTCAGGACGAGCTGTTGGAAGCACTCAGGAAGGAGGGGTTCAAGCTGACACAAGCCACGTTGAGCCGCGACCTGAAGCAGCTAAAAGTAGCTAAGGCCGCATCGATGCGCGGCACCTACGTCTATGTGCTGCCTAATGAAACAATGTACAAGCGCGTAAGCTCGCCCAACTCCATCCGCGAGATGATGCAGGTTCCGGGTTTTCTGAGCATCCACTTCTCGGGCAATATGGGCGTCATCAAGACGCGTCCGGGCTACGCCAGCTCCATCGCCTACAACATCGACAGCAGCGCCATCGACTCCATCTTAGGCACCATCGCCGGCGACGACACCATCTTCATCGTAGTGAAGCAGGGTGTCAGCACGCAAGAGGTAGTCAGCGCACTGAGCGCCGTGGTTCCCAATCTACATTGACATCACCGACAATGGAAGAAAAAGAAATAGAAGTATTGGTGGCCGGTCCCGAGCACGAGGCCTATGTGGACACCATTTTGAAGACGATAGAAGAAGCCGCCAAAGTGCGCGGCACGGGTATAGCCAAGCGCACCCACGAGTATCTGACCACAAAGATGAAGGAGGCCAAGGCCGTTATTGCCCTTGAGGGTGAGCGTTTTGCGGGGTTCAGTTACATTGAGACGTGGGGCAACAAGCAGTATGTCACCACGAGCGGTCTCATCGTGCATCCCGACTTCCGTGGCCGGGGTGTGGCCAAGCGCATTAAGGATATGACGTTCTCGCTGGCCCGCACGCGGTGGCCTCACGCCAAGATATTCTCGCTGACCAGCGGTGCGGCCGTGATGGCAATGAACACACAGCTGGGCTATCAGCCCGTGACATTTGCCGACCTGACCGACGACGAGGCTTTCTGGCGTGGCTGCGAGGGATGCATCAATGTAGACGTGCTGCACCGTACCGACCGTAAATACTGCATCTGTACGGCAATGCTCTACGACCCCGAGGAGCATCTGCCCGCCAAGATTCCGCAAGAGGTTATCGAGCGCATCAGGCGGATTGAGGGACAGCCGCCAAAGGCTGAGCACTGAGGACAACGAACAGAGAATTTAAAAACAACAAGAATAAGATATGGCTAATAAGAAGAAAGTAGTAGTAGCTTTTTCGGGAGGGCTCGACACCTCCTACACCGTGATGAAGCTGGCAAAGGAGGGATGGGAAGTATATGCCGCCTGTGCCAATACCGGCGGGTTCAGCGCCGAGCAGTTGAGAACCAACGAAGAGAACGCCTATCGGCTGGGTGCCAAGCAGTACGTGACGCTTGATGTCACGCAGGAGTATTATGAGAAGTCGCTGAAGTATATGGTCTTCGGCAATGTGCTGCGCAACAACTGCTACCCCATCAGCGTATCGAGTGAGCGCATCTTTCAGGCCATCGCCATTGCGCGCTATGCCAACGAGATTGGTGCCGACGCCATCGCCCACGGCTCTACGGGTGCCGGCAACGACCAGATTCGCTTTGATATGACTTTCCTTGTGATGGCACCGGGCGTGGAAATCATCACACTGACACGCGACCAGAAACTGACGCGCAAAGAGGAAGTAGACTTCCTGAATCAGAACGGCTTTGATGCCGACTTCGCCAAGCTGAAGTATTCGTACAACGTAGGCATCTGGGGCACCAGCATCTGCGGCGGCGAGATTCTCGACCCGGCACAGGGACTGCCCGAAGAAGCCTATCTGAAGCACGTGACCCGGCAGGAAGAAAGCCTGCTGAAAATCACGTTCGAGA
Organism: Prevotella sp.; assembly: GCA_017476785.1. GTDB lineage: Bacteria > Bacteroidota > Bacteroidia > Bacteroidales > Bacteroidaceae > Prevotella. The sequence continues at coordinate 2,404 of JAFUZD010000106.1, forward strand.
AGGGCGAGATAGCCGCCGTCAACGGTGAGCCGTTCACCGACAAAGTGGCTGCCATCCAGAAAATCGAAGAAATCGGAGCCTCCTATGGCATCGGGCGCGACTGCAACGTGGGCGACACCATCATTGGCATCAAGGGCCGCGTAGGTTTCGAGGCCGCCGCCCCGAAACTCATCATCGAGGCTCACCGCCTGCTCGAGAAGTCGACACTCTCCAAGTGGCAGCAATACTGGAAAGATCAGGTAGCGCAGTGGTACGGAATGTTCCTGCACGAAAGCCAATACTTGGAGCCCGTAATGCCCGACATCGAGGCAATGCTCACCAGCAGCCAGCGCAACGTCACGGGTACGGCCATCCTGAAGCTGCGCCCGCTGGGATTCGAGACCGTAGGTGTAGACAGCCCCAATGACCTCCAGAAGTCGAAGCTCGGTGAATACGGTGAGACGCAGACCGGCTGGACGGCCGATGATGCCAAGGGCTTCATCAAGCTGCTCTCCACACCGCTGCGTGTCTACTACGGCATCCATCCCGACGAGAAGAGATAAGGGCGAACGCGATGCCCCACATCGCGACAGACTTCGGTCACGCACAACATCATACACATCATTAAAGCCAACCATTATGGTTAGAATAGGAATTTTAGGGGCCGCAGGCTACACGGGTGGCGAGCTCATCCGCCTGCTGCTCAACCATCCACAGGCAGAAATCGTTTTCGCCAACTCTGAGAGCAACGCCGGCAATCCTGTCAGCGATGTCCACGAGGGAATCGTGGGCGATACCGACCTGCGCTTCACCGACGCACTGCCGTTCGACGACGTCGACGTTGTCTTCTTCTGCTTCGGCCACGGCAAGAGCGAGCAGTTCCTCCGCGAGCACCACATCCCTGCGCACGTGAAGATTATCGACTTGGCGCAGGACTTCCGGGTAGCCGTCCCCCACCCGACTTCTCCCGCAGGGGAGGAGCCGTCATCCAAGAGTCTCCCCGCGGGGAGGTCAGGAGAGGACTTCCACTTCGTCTACGGCCTGCCGGAACTGAACAAGCCTGAGATACAGAAGGCGCAGTACGTAGCCAATCCCGGCTGCTTTGCCACCTGCATCCAGCTGGGACTGCTGCCCGCCGCTCACCTTAACCTATTGAAAGAGGACGTCAGCGTGAATGCCATCACCGGGTCGACCGGTGCTGGACAGAAGCCCGGAGCCACCACCCATTTCTCGTGGCGCGCCGACAACCTGAGCATCTACAAGCCCTTCCAGCACCAGCACATCGCTGAGATACGCCAGTCGCTGCGGCAGGTGCAGGGCTATCTGGACGCCTCCATCGACTTCATCCCCTACCGCGGTCCCTTCGCCCGTGGCATCTTCTGTACCGAGGTGGTGCGCACCAAAGCGCCTATTGACGACATCATCGAGACCTATAAGGACTTCTACCGCGATGCCGCCTTCACGCACTATGTGGACAAACCCATTGACCTGAAGCAGGTGGTGAACACCAACAAGTGCGTCGTCCACTGCGAGAAGTACGACGACAAGCTGCTCATCACGGCCGCCATCGACAATCTGCTGAAAGGTGCCGTGGGACAGGCCGTACAGAATATGAACCTGATGTTCGGCCTCGACGAGACCGCCGGACTGCAACTGAAAGCCTCGGCATTCTGACCCTTAACAACGAATGATAGACTATGAACTTATATGACGTTTACCCGCTCTTCGACGTGAACATCGTCAGGGGCAAAGACTGCAAAGTGTGGGACGAGCAGGGCGAGGAGTATCTCGACCTCTACGGCGGCCACGCCGTCATCAGCATCGGCCACGCGCACCCGCATTATATTAATAAGGTGACGGAGCAGCTGCAGCGCATCGGCTTCTACAGCAACTCCATCATCAACCGCCTGCAGGCCGAGCTGGCCGACCGGCTGGGCAAGGCCAGCGGCTACGACGACTACCGGCTGTTTCTCATCAACTCGGGTGCCGAGGCCAATGAGAACGCGCTGAAGCTGGCCTCGTTTCATACGGGACGTACGCGCATCCTCGCCGCCTCGAAGGCCTTCCACGGGCGCACCTCGCTGGCCGTGGAAGCCACGAACAACCCGAAAATCATTGCGCCCGTCAATGCCAACGGCCACGTGACCTTTCTGCCGCTGAACCAGCTCGACGCTTGGGTCAGTGAGCTGCAGAAGGGCGACGTCAGTGCCGTCATCATCGAGTGCATTCAGGGTGTGGGCGGCATCCAGATGGCCAGCCCCGAGTTTGCACAGGGACTGGCAGAGGCCTGCCGGCAGTACGGCGCAGTGCTCATCTGCGACGAGATACAGTGCGGCTACGGGCGCAGCGGACGTTTCTTTGCCCACCAGTGGCTGGGCATACGCCCCGACCTCATCACCGTGGCTAAGGGCATTGCCAACGGGTTCCCTATGGGTGGCCTGCTCATTGCCCCGCAGTTCGAGGCCGTCTACGGCCAGCTGGGCACCACCTTTGGCGGCAACCATCTGGCCTGTGCCGCCGCGCTGGCCGTGCTCGACGTCATCGAGCAGCAGCAATTGGTGGAGAATGCCCGCCAGACGGGCGAGTACCTGATGGAGCAACTGAAGGCGCTGCACCACGAAAAGATTACCGACATCCGCGGCCGCGGACTGATGATTGGCATCGAGCTGAGCACGCCCCAGAAGCCTGTACGCGAGCAGCTGGTCTACGAGCAGCACGTGTTCACCGGCTGTTCAGGCACCAACCTGCTGCGCCTGCTGCCGCCGCTGACGTTCACCAAGCAGCTGGCCGACGAATTCATTGAACGACTAACACGTGTATTATGAAGATAGCCATTATAGGAGCAGGCGCAATGGGCGGCGCAACAGCCGAAGGCCTGCTGAGAGGAGAGACATTCAAGAACGAGGACATCACCATTGCCGACCCAGCGGCAGCGGTGCTTGAGCGGTTCAGCGCACTGGGTGCCAGCGTAACCAGCGACAACCAGACGGCTGCCGAGGGTGCCGACATCGTATGTGTGGTGGTGAAGCCGTGGCTGGTAGAGGGCGTCATCAGGGACATCAAGCCCGTGCTCAACTATCAGCGCCAGCTGCTCATCGTCATTGCCGCAGGCATCACGTCGGAGCAGCTGAAGACGTGGCTGGCCGAGGGAGCCGACGGCAGCATCCTGCCCACCTTCCTCGTCATCCCCAACATCGCCATCGCACAACAGCAGTCGATGACATTCGTCGTTCCCGTCAGTGCCCAGCCGAGCCACACCAAGCTGGTGAAAGACCTCTTCGACGAGCTGGGCACCACCATCGTCACCGAGGAGCGGTTGCTCGGCGCCGGCACCACGCTGGCCTCGTGCGGCATTGCCTATGCGATGCGCTACATCCGGGCCGCCTCGGAGGGAGGCGTAGAGCTGGGATTCCGGGCCGCCGATGCGCAGCAGATAGTGATGCAGACGGTGCGCGGAGCCGTGGAGCTGCTGCAAGACAGCGGGCTGCATCCCGAGGCAGCCATCGACTTGGTGACCACGCCCGGCGGACTGACCATCCGCGGTCTGAACGAGATGGAGCACGCCGGATTCACCAGCAGCGTCATCCGCGGACTGAAAGCTGGCATTAAGTAATGGGACGGCGGCGCGACGGGAAAGAATTCTCGCGAGAATCCGAAATCGCCGCGACCGGCCGACCGTGACAAAGACAACAAACAACAACCTCAAACGATATGGACGAACAACTGAAACAAATAGGAGAACGGCTGCGCGGACTGCGCGACGTGCTCGACATTCCGGCCGAGGAGGTGGCTCAGACCATTGGCATCGCGACCGACAAGTATGAAAAGATAGAGGTCGGCGAAGTGGACATCACCATCTCGAACCTGATGAAGATTGCCCACAAGTACGGAGTCAGCGCCGAAGAACTGATGTTTGCCGAGGCCCCGCGAATGAAAGCCTACTCCGTGGTGCGCCGCGGGCAGGGAATGAGCGTGGAGCGCACCAAGGCCTACAAGTACCAGAGTCTGGTGAGCGGGTTCGTCGACCATAAGGCCGACGTGTTCATCGTGACGGTGGAACCTAAGCCCGGTGCCCGCACCATCTATAAGAACACACACCCCGGGCAGGAGTTCAACCTCGTGCTCGAGGGGCAGATGGAGCTCTACATCGGCGGTAAGACCATCGTGCTGAACGAGGGCGACTCTATATACTTTGACTCAACGAAACCACACGGGATGCTGGCCGTAGGCGACAAAGCCGTAAAGTTTCTGGCATTTACCGTAGAATAAGAACAACGATATGGTAGAAAGATTTCTGAAACAGACCACCTTCACATCGGTGGAGGACTATAACAAGAACCTCGAATTCATCATTCCTGAGCACTTCAACTTTGCCTACGACGTGATGGACGCGTGGGCCGAGGAGAAGCCCGACGGACTGGCACTGCTATGGACCGACGATACGGGAGCCGAGCGGCGTACCACGTTCAGCCAGCTGAAGCAGGAGACCGATCAGGCAGCCAGCTACCTGCAGACCCTCGGCATTGCGAAGGGCGACCCCGTGATGCTCATCTTGAAGCGCCGCTACGAGTGGTGGGTGGTGATGCTGGCCCTGCACAAGCTGGGAGCCGTGGTCATCCCTGCCACGCATATGCTGACCAAGCACGACATCATATACCGCAACACGCGGGCATCGGTGAAGGCCATCATCTGCGTAGATGATGCCTACGTGACGGCACAGATCAGTGCCGCCCTGCCCGAGAGTCCCACCGTGGAGACCATCATTGTAGTCTCGGAAGGCTCTGAGACCCCCGGGTCCACGGGATTCTCCGGGAAATTCCATTCGTGGCATCAAGAGTGGCTGCAGGCTCCGCCTTTCCAGCGCCCCGCCCACGCAAACGACAACGACGACACGATGCTGATGTACTTCACCAGCGGCACCAGCGGCGAGCCCAAGATGGTGGCCCACGACTTCCTCTACGCTATGGGCCACTTGACCACGGGCGTCTTCTGGCACAACCTGCACGAGGGCTCGCTCCATCTCACCGTGGCCGACACCGGCTGGGGAAAGGCCGTGTGGGGCAAGTTCTACGGCCAGTGGTTTGCCGGTGCCACGGTGTTCGTCTTCGACCACGAGAAGTTCAACGCCGACACGCTGCTGCGCCAGATTGAGAAA
>JAFUZD010000107.1 GCA_017476785.1 Prevotella sp.
CCGCGCAGTGCCCGCTCGGTGATGGCTTTCACCTGCTCGCCCACGCCGGCGCGCACGGCCAGCTCGTCGATGCATTCGGTCTGAATCAGCGTAGAGTCCATATCGAAGCAGATGAGGCGGCGGCTGCGGCGGTACATATCGTCGCGCTGCAGGGAGAAGTCGATGGCCATCTCGTTGGAGAGCTTCATCAGCTCTGCCTGCATCTGTGCCCGGTTTTGCGGCTCGCCGCGCAGCGAGAACTCAATGCAGGCCCGCACGTGCTTGCCGGCCGTCTTGATGCTCTGACGGCCCGTCAGGCGCAGGATGGAGTCGATGTTGAGCCCTTGGTCGGCAATAATCTTGGTGGCAGCCTCTATCTGCTGGGCCGAGAGCGAGCGTCCCATCACCATCAGGATGTAGCGGTTCTTGCCCTGCTGGCTCACCCATTGTTCGTACTCGTCGTCGTCGATGGGCGAGAACCCGATGTTGACGCCCAGCTCCGTGGCTTTGAAGAGCAACTCCTTCATCACTTGCCCGGAGTGCATCTCGTCGATTCGGATGAGGATGCCCAGCGAGAGCGTGGCGTGGATGTCGGCCTGTCCGATGTCCAGAATGCGGGCGTCGTAGCGTGCGAGGATGCCCATAATCGATGCCGTGAGGCCCGGCCGGTCTTGGCCGGTGATGCGAATCAGTATCTGTTCTTCTTTCATTCGTGTTCGAGGGGTTTGAGGTAGTCTTCAAAATACTGCGTGATGCGTTCGTGCAGATGCACACTCTGGTGGCCGCGCATATTGTGTGGCTCGCCCGGGTAGACGAAGAAGTCGGGCTGCGTACCAGCCTTGATACACTCGGCGATGAACGACAGGCAGTGCTGCGGCACCACCGTCGGGTCGTTGTAGCCCGTAATGATTTGCAGCTTGCCTTTCAGGTTCTTTGCCTGTGCCAGCAGCGAAGTCTTCGCGTAGCCCTCGGGGTTCTGTGCGGGAGTATCCATATAACGCTCGCCGTACATCACTTCATACCATTTCCAGTCGATAACGGGACCGCCGGCCACACCTACTTTGAACACGTCGGGGTAGTTGGTCATCAGCGAGATGGTCATAAAGCCGCCGTAGCTCCAGCCGTGCACGCCCAATCGGTCGGCGTCCACGTAGGGCAGCGAGCGCAGGAAGTCGACGCCCTTCATCTGGTCTTGCATCTCGACTTGACCCAACTGGCGGAAGGTGACCTGCTCGAAGTCGCGTCCGCGGTGCTCGCTGCCACGGCTGTCGAGTATGAAGAGGATATAGCCCTTCTGTGCCATATACGTCTCCCACGACCGGCTGGACCAGTGCCAGCTGGCATCGACGAGATGGGCGTGTGGGCCGCCGTAGACGTAGACGATGGTAGGATATTTCTTGGCAGGGTCGAAGTCGGCCGGCTTCACCATTCGGTAGTAGAGGTCGGTCTGGCCGTCGGCAGCTTTGATAGTGCCGCTTTCAAAGCTGGGCTGGATGTAGTCTGCCCACGGGTCGGCCGCTGTCAGTAGGTTGTGGCTCTGCCCGTTCGCCGTATTGACGACGTCGGCCTTGCGCGGAACCGTCGGTTCGGTGTATTTGTCGTAGAGCTGTTCGCCCGAGGCCGACAGTACCCCATAGTGGATGCCGCGCCCATTGTCGAGCGGGGTGCGCTTGCCCGAGGCGATGTCTACGGCATAGAGGTTGCGCTGTATGGGGTTGCGCTCGTTGGAAGCAATGATGATGCTCTTCTTTTTCTGGTTGAAGCCCAGCATCTCCATTACGACGAAGGAGCCTTTGGTCAGCTGTTTGATGAGCTTGCCGTTGGTGTCGTAGAGGTATAGGTGGTTGTAGCCGTCGCGCTGGCTCTGCAGGACGAACTTTGAGCGGTCCCACGGCAGGAAGACGATGGGGTGGAGTGGCTCTACGTACTTCGGGTGCGTCTCGCGGCAGAGCTCGGCTTTCCGTGCACCGGTCTTCGCGTCGTAGCTGACGAGGCGGCAGTCGTTCTGGTCGCGGTTCAGCTCGAACAGATAGACTGTTGAGGCATCGGGCGAGAACGTGATGTTGGTGAGATAGCGGTCGGCCGGCTCACCGGTCTGCAGATAGACCGTCTTGCCGCTCTTCAGGTCGTAGACACCCACCGTCACCTGATGCGAAGTCTCGCCGGCCATCGGATACTTGTCGGGCGCGTATTGGGCTATCCGGTCGAAGATGTCGACCTGCGGATAGTCGGCCACCATCGACTGGTCCATCCGGTAGAAGGCCAGCCGCTGCCCGTCGGCACTCCAGAAGAGACCGCCGTTGATGCCGAACTCATTGCGGTGGACGGCCTGTCCGTACACGATTTCGCGGCTACCGTCAGTGGTCAGCTGCCGCTCGTGGTCGTCGGCGTCGCGGACGTAGAGCTGATGGTCGCGGACGTATGCCACGGCGCGCGAGGCATTGTTCCACTCCGCTTCCTCCTCGCCGCTGCACGTCTGCTGCCATTCCTTCTGCTTGGTCTGCCAGTTGTAGAGCACGCGCTGGCGACCGTTGGTCAGCAGCACCAGCGGTTGGCCGGGGTAGGGGTACTGGGCATCGTAGGCCGAATGCCATTCCTCGCCCAGCTCCGCAATACGGAACTTGACGTCGCGCTGTTTCTTTGTGTCGATACTGCTGCCCTCCTCGGCACCCTGCACCATCAGCACCTCGCCCCACCACGTCAGCCAGATGTTCTCTGGAAGCGTCTTCCGGAAGTCGCGTCCGCCGTAGTTCAGTTCTTCGAGGGTGAATGCTTTCTGGGCTGCCATAGGGAGAGTCAGGGTTGTCAGTGCAATCAGCGCCAGTAGGCGCAGGGGCAGTTTAGTCTTCTTCATTGCCAAATCTTCTGTCTTTGCGTCCCGCATCGCGGGAACCTCTGTATGGTTTCTTTCCGCCGCTGCGGTCGAATCGCTCGTGTCCGCTGCGGTGAGGGGTTTTCTCAAAAGGCTTCCCGCCGTTGCGCATCCGTGCTTCGCGGCCTTTGCCGCGGTCCAGATTCCGGCTTTGGCGGTCGTCTCTTCGTTCCTCCCTGCGCTCGGCGGTGCGCTCGGTGCGATACTCCTTCTTGCGCTCCTGCCGGCGTTCCATCGAGAGGAACTTGAAGCTACGGATGTCGGCCTCTTCGTTCTCTTCCTGCTCGTCCAGCCGTTTCTTGAACTCGCGGTGCTGCTTGAAGCGCCGCTTCTCGGCCATCTGGCGTTTCTCCTCTTCGGTCTTTACAATCCCACCTTCGGCACGGAAGGTCTTCAGCTTGCCGTCGAAGAGCTGGTACTTGCGGAACTCGCACTCCAGACTGCCGTTGTAGAGCGGAATCTTGATGGAAGGCTTCAGCCCTATCTGGTCGAAGCATTCCTCGCGGTAAGAGAGCACCCACGCATCGTTGTCGCGGAACTGGTGCTTCAGCCGCTCGCCAATCATCTTGTACGTGCCCAGCAGGTCGGGCGTGGAGATGCGCTCGCCGTAGGGCGGGTTGGTGATGATGATGCTCTTCTCGGCCGGTTGCGTGAAGTCTTTGAAGTCCTGCTCCGCCACCGTGATGGTGCTGGTCAGACCGGCAGCCTTCACGTTCAGACGCGCCGTATTGACGGCTTTGATGTCGATGTCGTAGCCGTAGATATGGTGATGGAACTCGCGCTCCTGCGAGTCGTCGTTGTAGATGCTGTCGAAGAGGTCGGCGTCGAAGTCGGGCCACTTCTCAAAGGCATACTCCTTACGGAACAGGCCCGGTGCCATATTGTGGGCAATGAGGGCTGCCTCGATGAGCAGCGTGCCCGAGCCGCACATCGGGTCGATGAAGTCGCACTCGCCCTCCCAGCCGCTCATCAGTATCATTCCGGCCGCCAGTACCTCGTTCAGCGGTGCTTCCACCGACTCTTGCCGGTAGCCGCGGCGGTGGAGCGACTCGCCACTGGAGTCGAGCGAGAGCGTGCACTGGTCCTCGGCCACGTGGATGTTGAGCCGTATGTCGGGGTTGGTCACGCTGATATTGGGACGCTTACCCGTGCGCTCGCGGAACTGGTCTACGATGGCATCCTTCACCTTATAGGCTACGAACTTGGAGTGGCGAAACTCCTCGCTGAACACCACCGAGTCCACCGAGAACGTGCGTTCCAAGTCCAGATAGTCCGACCAGTCGATTTTCTGCACCTCGGCATACACATCGTCGGCCGACAGCGCACGGAAATGGCTGATGGGTTTCAGGATTCTGATAGCGGTATGAAGCTGGAAATTGGCGCGATACATCAACTCTTTGTCACCAGTGAACGACACCATCCGTCGTCCTATCTGTACATCGTCTGCGCCCAACTGCGTTAATTCTTTGGCCAAAACAGGCTCAAGGCCCATAAAGGTTTTGGCGATTAGCTCAAATCGGCTTTCGCCGAACTTTGTTTCTTCTGCCATTATGTAAATATGTAATCAATATGGCTGCAAAGTTAGCACAAATCGGGTGAAACGCAAAAATAAATCTTTATTTTTTTTATTATTCTAAATCTTTTGCTTAATTTTGTGGCGAAACAAAACCTTAACCAATGACCAATGCCTGTTCGCTGATGCTTTTCGCCATCGCCTCGGTATTCGATACCGAAGTGCTGATATGGCTGCTGGGGGTGCCCATCCTCTTGGGTATCATCCTGCTCTTTGTCTATCAGGTGAGGCAGAACCGCCAGCTGACCGACGAGGTGGCACAGCTGGGCAAGATGAAACGCCACAACATTGAGTTCGAACTGGTGCTCAAAGCGATGAAGCTGAGCACGTGGCGCGTCGACGTACCCAGCGGTACGGTCACCTTCGAGAGCGACTACCGCGACCGGCTGGACGACTACACGCCGCCTCCCGGGACGCCCGTACAGACCATCTGCGACCAGCTGGTGCCCGACGATGCCAAGCGCATTGCGAAGGGAATGGCCGACTTGATGGCTGGCCGCATCGACGAGTATCACGAGCAGTATCAGGTGCGTATCCCCCACAGCGACCGCACCTACTGGGGAGAGAGCTTTGCCACGATAGACAAGCGCGACATTGAGGGTCACCCGCAGACCATCGTGGGCACGACGATGCGCATCGACGAGCAGAAGCAGATAGAGCGTGCGCTGGTGGAGGCCCGCAACCAAGCAGAGGAGAGCGACCGTCTGAAGTCGGCCTTCCTCGCCAATATCAGCCACGAGGTGCGCACGCCGCTCAATGCCATCGTGGGCTTCAGCGACATCCTGCCGTTGGCACGCAGCGACGAGGAACGTCAGCAGCTGGTCGACCTGATCAAGCAGAACAACGCCCACCTGCTGCGGTTGTTCGACGATATGGTGAATATGTCGAAACTCGAGGCCGGCAGCAGCGAGTCGCTGGTGAAGACGGACTTCGACCTGAACCTGCTGCTGCGCGAAGTGGCCGACAAGCACGACGCCACGCGCACCAACCCCAACGTGGTCATCGAGGTGCAGGCGGCAGAACAGGCCTATTCCGTCGTCTCCGACCGCAATCGCCTGTATGAGATATTGAACCAGTACGTCAACAATGCCGTGAAGTTCACTGCCGAGGGCAGCGTCACACTGGGCTACGACATTGCCGATGACAACGTGCGCATCTGGGTGCGCGACACGGGCAAGGGTATTCCCGCCGACAAGTGCAACGAGCGGCTGTTTGAACGCTTTGTGAAGGTTGACGAGTTTATTCCCGGCACGGGGCTCGGACTGAGCATCTGCCGCTCACTGGCCATTAGTATTGGCGGTCACGTGGGCGTGGCCAGCGAGCTGGGGCACGGCTCCACGTTCTGGGTCGACCTGCCACTCTCCGCTTGAGATAATGCCATATAGGGGCTCCGCAGTATTGCTGCGGAGCCCCTGCTTTTTTGGAGTTCTCGGAGCACTCAGAGCACTCCGAGCACTCAGAGGCCTCCGAGCACTCAGAGAACTCCGAGCACTCAGAGAACTCCGAGGACTCCAAGAACTCCAAGAATTCCGATTGCTTCGAGCCCTCCAGCGAAAGCCTCCTTTATGCGCCCGCGAGGCTAAAAATACTTAAAAAATATGCAAAAGTGTATAAAAACAGAGTGGAAAAACGAAAAAGGTTGGAAAGTTTTCTCTTATTTGCGCAGAAATATATATCTTTGTTCGCTTTAAATTCTGAAGTCGGATGGAAAACCTACGAATCGTTGCAATCGGTCGGGCTGCTCAGTATTCGCCCAACAGCGTCGGAAAAGACGCGGCCATACTGCAAGCCGTCTGCAGCCGTCTGCACGATAGGGGCTACACAGTCCTCACCACCGTCAACGAAGATGAGCAGGGCGCACTGCCCGAAGCTGAGGTCTACGTCTCAATGGGGCGTCGGCCGCAGACGCTGCGGGCACTGACCGAGCGACGCGAGGCAGGTGCTCTCGTGCTGAACCAGCCCGAGGGCGTGCGGATGTGCAGCCTGCGCGCGGCACAGATGCGCCATCTCGAGGCGACCAGCATCCCTGTGGCCTCGATGATAGGCACCGAGGGCTACTGGGTGAAACGGGGTGACGGCTATGCCGAGACGGCAGCCGACGTGATGTTTGCACCCGATTATGCGGTAGCCGACGCGCTGCGGCAGACGATGCTCCGGCGCGGCATCCGCTCAGTCGACGTGAGAGCCCACGTCAGCGGCGATCTGGTGAAGTTCTACGGCGTGCTGGGCACGGGCTTCTTTCGCTACTACTATCCCGGCGACGACGGCCAGTGGAAGTTCGGCGATGAGGCCCGCAACGGGCAGCCGCAGCATTACGCCTTCGACGAGCAGCAGCTCACCGACGTGGCCGAGCGGGCGGCACTGAGCCTGAAGACCGACATCTATGGCGGCGACTGCATCATCCGTCCCGACGGGCAGCCCGTCGTCATCGACTTCAACGACTGGCCCAGCTTCTCGCGCTGTCGCGATGAGGCCGCCGGTGCGATAGCAGCACTAATCGAACAACAAATAAAAAAGAAAAAGTAACTGCGGATGGGACATATAGATAAAGGTACGCGCGCGTATATCTTTGACTATGGCGGCACGCTCGACACGGGCGGCTGTCACTGGGGTAAGGTGCTGTGGCACGCCTACGAGGCCGAGGGTGCGCCCGTGGCCGAGCAGGCGTTTCGCGATGCCTACGTCTATGCCGAGCGCACGCTGGGTAAGAACCCCATCATCCAGAGCAACTACACCTTCCGCCAGACACTGGCAGCCAAGATAAAGATAGAGATGGAATGGCTGGAGCAGAACGGCATTGCTGGGCTGCTGGCCGGCTATCACCAGCGCGTGCTCGACCGCGTCTATGCGCAGACACAGCACCACACGGCCCACAGCCGCGAAGTGCTGCGACAGCTGTATGGTCACAGCCCGATGGTGCTGGTGAGCAATTTCTACGGTAACATTGCCACTGTGCTCGCCGAGTTCGGGCTCGACGGCCTCTTCGACAGCATCGTAGAGAGTGCCGTGGTAGGCGTGCGCAAGCCCGACCCGCGCATCTTCACCCTCGGTGTCGAGGCCCTCGGCCTTCCGGCAGATGCCGTGACCGTGGTGGGCGACAGCATAGACAAAGACATCCTGCCGGCCCGCAATGCCGGCTGCCAGACGGTGTGGATACGCGGTGAGCAGTGGACCGATGCGCCCGTAGACGAGTCGGTGCCCGACCGCATCATATCGGATATCAGCGAATTAATATAAGATAATCATAAATATACAAAGTAATGAAGCAAACTAATGTGAAGCCTGCTGAGGGCAAATTGGGAATTATGGTAGTAGGATGCGGTGCCGTGTCCACTACGTTTATGACTGGTGTGCTGATGGCCCGTAAGGGTCTGGCCAAGCCCGTGGGTTCAATGACACAGTATGACAAGATCCGCGTCGGTCGCGGTGAGGACAAGCAGTATCTGCACGTGGGCGACATCGTGCCCATCGCCAAGCTCGACGACATCGTGTTCGGCACGTGGGACGTCTATCCGCAGAATGCCTATCAGGCAGCAATGTATGCCGAGGTGCTGAAGGAGAAGGACATCGAGCCCGTGCGCGATGAGCTGGAGAAGATTGTCCCGATGAAGGCCGCTTTCGACAAGAACTATGCCAAGCGTCTCGACGGCGACAACGTGAAGCAGTGTAAGGACCGCTGGGATATGACCGAGCAGCTGCGACAGGACATCCGCGACTTTAAGGCCAAGAACGGCTGCGCACGTGTCGTGGTCATCTGGGCAGCCTCGACGGAAATCTATGTGCCCGTCGACGAGAAGGTGCACTACACGCTCGACGCGCTGGAGCAGGCAATGAAGGCCGACGACCGCGAGCATATCGCTCCCTCGATGTGCTATGCCTATGCTGCACTGAGCGAGGGTGCTCCGTTTATTATGGGTGCTCCCAACACGACGGTCGACATCCCCGCAATGTGGGAACTGGCAGAGAAGACCCGTATGCCGATTGCCGGCAAGGACTTCAAGACGGGCCAGACGCTGGTGAAGAGCGGCTTCGCTCCGATTATCGGCGTGCGCAGCCTCGGACTGAGTGGCTGGTTCTCGACCAACATTCTGGGCAACCGCGACGGTCTGGTGCTCGACGAGCCGGCCAACTTCCGCACGAAGGAGGTGAGCAAGCTGTCTACGCTGGAGACCATCCTGAAGGCCGACGTGCAGCCCGACCTCTATCAGGACTATTACCATAAGGTGCGCATCAACTACTATCCGCCGCGCAACGACAATAAGGAGGGCTGGGATAATATCGACATCTTCGGCTGGCTGGGCTATCCGATGCAGATCAAGATCAACTTCCTCTGCCGCGACTCCATCCTCGCAGCCCCGCTCTGCCTCGACCTCTGCCTGCTCTCCGACCTCGCAGCCCGTGCAGGCCGCTACGGCACGCAGCGCTTCCTCTCGTTCTTCCTGAAGTCGCCACAGCACGACTACACCCAGGGCGAGGAACCCGTCAACAACCTCTACCAACAGTACACGATGCTGAAGAACGCCATCCGCGAGATGGGTGGCTACGAGGCCGACGAGGAAATCGATTGAGAAATTCCCCCTGACGAGTGTCTGGCACGCAGAAGATTCTAATCTGTCACGACTTCATTGAAGTGTTCCTTGCCCCAGGCTATCAGCGCCATAATGGCTGGCATCAGCGACTTGCCGGTGTCGGTCAGTGAATACTCCACACGGGGCGGCACTACGGGATAGACTTCGCGATGGACTAGATGACTCTGCTCCAGATTCTTCAGGGTCTGGGAAAGCATCTTCTGGGAGCAGTCCGTCATCAGACGGCGAATCTCATTGAAGCGCAAGATGCCCGTCTCGCTGCTGTGAAGCATGAAGAGCACCAACATCGACCACTTGTCGCCAAAGCGACTGATGACATTCCGGATTGGACAAGCCAAATACTCTGCTTTGATATCTGCCATAAACTTGATGATATTACGTTTACAGCGCAAAAGTACCCAAAAGATACCGAATTACCAAATTATACTCAGTTAATCTAAGTTAAAGCCGTTTTCAGCAAGGTCCGATTCTTCAGGAACTTATAAAAAACGCGTAACATCTCACTACCCTCTACCTTTTTTGGGGTCTTGCTGTAATTTTTCTGATGTTCGTGCGACTAATAGGGTAAAGTAACAAGTTGAACAATTAAAACATCGGAATTATGATGGAGACGAATCCACTGGAGAAAGAATTCCTGGAAATGATTGCAGCGCAGCAGCGCACCATCTTCAAGGTGTGCTACATCTACGCCAAAGACCAGGACGACCTGAACGACCTGTTCCAGGAGGTGGTGCTCAACCTATGGAAGAGTTTCCCCCGCTATCGGGGCGACAGTAAAATCTCGACCTGGGTGTATCGCATCGCGATGAACACCTGCATCACCTTCCTGCGCCGTTCGAACAGCAGGCCCCAGACCATTCCGCTGACGCTGGACGTAGCCAGTCAGTTGGCAGAAGAGGAGGGTCGTGCAGGTCAGTTGAAGGAACTCTACCGACTTATCAACCAACTGGGGAAACTGGAACGTGCGCTGATCCTGCTCTGGCTGGAAGAACGGAGTTATCAGGAAATGGCAGACATCCTCGGCATATCAAAGGCTAACGTCGCCGTGAAACTCAATCGAACGAAAGAGAAATTAAAGCAAATGTCTAACAGTTAAAAACGTAATGAATATGGAACTTGACGAATTGAAAAATAGTTGGAACGTGCTGAATAAGCGCTTGGATGACAGCGAGGTGGTAAACCTGCGCATCGTAAAGGAGATGATCTCGCAGAAGACAAAGACGGCCTTTGACCATCTCTTCAACCAGAATCTCCACAGTTTTGCGGTGTCATTCGTGATCCTCGCCGGGTTATTCCCTTGGATTTGCATGCATACACCTATATCTACTATGTCGTTTGTCATTGTGGAAGCAGCGATGGCAATAGGGCTGATTCCTCAGATCTGGAAACTCACGCTGCTCTCGAAGTTCGACTTGGAGGGAAAGAAATGCAATGAGTTGAGCCGTCTGGTACTCCGCTATAAGCAGATACGCCATAATGAATCCATTTGGGGAATCGCACTGGTAGCCTTGACGTTTGTAGCATTCTACATCTCTGAACTATGTTTTAACGAGGCTGTGACCTATGTCTTCGGCCCAAAGATCCTGCAGGTCGTCGGTATGACGCTACTTACCTTTGCCCTGGCCTACGTGATAGCCCTTTGGCAGCGTCGCCGCCATGCCCAGCAGATGTTGGAGATAGAAAGTGGCTTGCGGGAACTGCGAGAGTTTGAGAACTAAATGAAACATCCTATATAGATTCGGACAAAATCAATATAGCAAGACTCCAGACTTCTGAAAATATTCCTAAATCTTCTGCCGTGTTCATCGAAATGCGGCAGAATTTTCGTAATTTTGCACCATTAAAACGAACAACCGATGATTACAAACGGAAAATACAGACATACTTACACATCGACAGCATCGGACATTACGCCGCTGTACAGGCTCACGCCCAATGCGATGCTGATGTACTTTCAGGATAGTTTCGCACGGCTGATGACCATCCATGGCGTGGCGGCATTCGACATCGTGAAACAACGACGGATGTGGGTCGTTGTAGTTTGCGAACTCATGAGTCAATGGCAGCCACAGCCTGAGATGCCCGATGTCAGCGAGGTGCTTAATAGAGATTTGTAATGAACATCCGACTGATTATCTTCGACTTCGACGGTACGCTGGGCGATACGCGGCGTAATATTGTGATGACCCTGCAACAGACGATGCAGGAGAAGCATCTGCCTGTGATAGACGAAGCACGATGCGCCGCTACCATCGGACTGACGCTGGAAGACAGTTTCAAGACGCTCTTTCCTCAATTGACAGACGAAGAAGCCGAGGAATGTGCTGCCACTTACCGACGCATCTTCGAGGTCAACAAAAAGAAGATGGTGCCCCAACTGTTTCCGCATGTCGCCGAGACGCTGGCTGAGTTGCATCAACGTGGCATCACGATGTCAGTTGCTTCCTCGCGCTCTAATGCCTCTCTGCGTGGTTTCCTGAAGGACATGGATATTGAGCGGTACATCTCATACGTCTTAGGCGCCGATGATGTGACAAAGCCAAAGCCGGATCCAGAGCCAGTCTTGAAGACCCTAACGGCATTGTGCTTTGCTGCTGAAGAGACAATAGTAGTAGGCGACATGCCCGTTGATATCCTGATGGGCAGAAATGCCGACACACGAACGTGCGGTGTCACCTACGGCAACGCCTCGCGCCAGCAGTTGGAGGAAGCAGGTGCCGATTTCATCATCGACGATATGGAGAAACTAATCACCA
>JAFUZD010000108.1 GCA_017476785.1 Prevotella sp.
CGACCACGAGAAGTTCAACGCCGACACGCTGCTGCGCCAGATTGAGAAATACCACGTCACCTCGTTCTGCGCCCCGCCCACCATCTATCGCTTTATGATTCGCGAAGATCTGTCGAAGTACGACCTGAGCAGTCTGGAATACTGCACCACGGCCGGCGAGGCACTGAACCCCGCCGTGTTCGAGAAGTTCTACGAGAAGACGGGCATCCGGATGATGGAAGGCTTCGGCCAGACAGAGACCACGATGACGCTGGGCACGATGCCGTGGATGAAACCCAAGCCCGGCTCGATGGGAATGCCCAACGGCCAGTACGACATCGACCTGCTGAAGCCCGACGGCACGCCCTGCGAGGACGGAGAGAAAGGCGAGATTGTGGTGCGCGTGGGCAAGAGTAAGCCCATCGGCCTCTTTAAGGAATACTATCGCGATGCCGAGCTGACGAAGGAGGCTTGGCACGACGGCATCTACCACACGGGCGACGTGGCGTGGCGCGACGAGGACGGATACTACTGGTTCGAGGGGCGCATCGACGACGTCATCAAGAGCTCCGGCTATCGCATCGGCCCGTTCGAGGTAGAGAGTGCCCTGATGACCCACCCGGCCGTCGTGGAGTGTGCCATCACCGGCGTGCCCGACGACATCCGCGGAATGGTGGTCAAGGCCACCGTCGTACTGGGTAAGGAGTGGAAAGACAAAGTGAGCGACGCGCTGATAAAGGAACTGCAAGAGCACGTGAAGCACGAGACGGCTCCCTATAAGTATCCCCGCATCATCGAGTTCGTCGACGAGCTGCCCAAGACCATCAGCGGCAAGATACGTCGTGTGGAGATTCGCGACAAAGACAAACAAGCCAGCAACAATGAGAACAAGCCTGCTTAAGACAGTGGTGGCATCAAGGGTGCTCCTGATACTGCTCGCACTGGCCGCCCCATTGGCCAGCTGGGCACAGCGATTCGTACTGACTGACGACAGCGGCAACAAGATAGCCCTGGCCACAGTCATCAACGAGAACGGCCTCTTCCTTGGCTATACCGAATTGGACGGCACGCTGCCCGACACGCAGCAGTCGCAGCGGCTCTACATCAGTCACGTGGCCTACCAGCCTGTGGAGGTCGACGTAAAGGACGTGACGGGAGGCAGCATCGTGATGCATCAGGCCAACATCAAGCTCGACGAGGTGCAGGTCTCGCCCAAGCCCGTTATCAAGATGCGCAAGTTCTACCGCGTCTATTTCTGGAAGGACAACAACGTCTACTACTACCGCACGGGGTTCATTGACTACTATTATAACAAGCAGACCCGCAAGCAGACGGCTAAGAAGATGGCAGGCGACCACCATAGTCGCGCACCGTGGGGAATCCTGAACCTGCTTCCTTGGACGACGGCCTTCGAACGCTCCGACTCCACTGACTACGACCGCTTGCTCAGCGGCAAGAAGAAGCAGCGCCTCGTGGCCACCGGGCCATTGAGCAGCCGTATTATGATGGGCGACAGCATCGTGGGCACCGTCACAAAGGATACGTTGCGCCATCAGCTGCTTATCGTGGAAGACCCTAGCAAGTTCCCACGGCAAGAGGAGGCCGGGGGCGGTAAGAAGACTGGCAGACAAGTGTCTGTCGGTACTGGTGGCGACAATGGCCGCTATGCTGTCACCGACAAAAAAAGCAAAATGGTCGTTGCCTACCGTTACGACGGCACCGGCAATCCTCGTGACGAGGACCTGCTCTATCGGACTGCCTTTGCCAAGTATGGTGCCCACGACAGCAAGAAGGACAAGGATATGCAACTGGAGTTTAGTATGACCGAATACACCGTCGAGCTGGAGTATCTTACTGAACAGGAGGCCAAGGACCGTATGAAGGAGAAGATGCCCAAGATGGGGAGCAAGGAGATAGAAGCACTGGCCCTGCAGAAGGGCGTGCCCCCGCTGAGCAGCAAGACGGCTGCCCTGCTCGACGCCCTGAAATGAAATACTATAAAGCAACAGATGAAGAGAAGAATAGTCATTAAGATTGGATCCAATGTGCTGACGCGGCCGGACGGCAAGCTCGACGTGACGCGGATGTCGGCACTGGTGGACCAAGTGGCGTGGCTCAAGAAACAGGGCTGCGAAGTGATACTGGTATCATCGGGAGCCGTGGCCTGCGGACGGCGCGAGCTGCAGGTCGACCACGACCTCGACTCCGTGGAGCAGCGGCAGCTGTACTCGGCACTGGGACAGGTGAAGCTCGTGGGACTGTACTACGACCTATTCCGCGAGTATGGCATCCACGTCGGTCAGGTGCTCACGATGAAAGAGAACTTCGAGCCCGGCGAGCAATACCGGAACCAGCGGGCCTGTGTCAGCGTGATGCTGGAGAACGGCGTCATCCCCATCGTCAATGAGAACGACACCGTGAGCGTCACCGAGCTGATGTTCACCGACAACGACGAGCTGAGCGGCCTCATCGCCCAGATGATGCAGGCCGACACGCTCATCCTGCTCTCCAACATCGACGGCATCTACACCGGCCATCCTGACGACCCGCAGTCGGAACTCATCCGGCAGGTAGAGCCCACGACCGACCTCTCGCAGTACATCCAAGCAGAGAAGAGTGCTTTCGGCCGCGGCGGGATGCACTCCAAGTACACTACGGCCTGCGAGATTCAGCAGGCGGGCATTCGCGTAGTCATAGCCAACGGCGAGCGCGACAACATCCTCATCGACTTGCTGGAACGCCCCGCCGACGTGCCCCACACTGAGTTTACTGCGGCCAAACAATGAAGCAAAAAAGACAATGAGCAACGAATCTGAAACCCTATTCAAGCGCGTCAAGACGGCCAGCAAGACGCTGGCCGCACTGACCGACGACAAGCGCAACGAAGTGCTGCGGGCCGTGGCCGATGCCATCGAGAGCCAGCAGCAGGCCATCCTGCAAGCCAACGCGAGGGACTTGGAGCGGATGGAGCGCACCAACCCACTCTACGACCGCCTGCAACTGACTGACAAGCGACTGGCCGACATTGCCTCTGATATGCGCAACGTGGCCACGCTGCCCAGTCCGCTGGGGCACGAGAGCGAACAGCGCACACTGCCCAATGGGCTCCGCCTGCGCCGCGTCAGCGTGCCTTTCGGCGTGATAGGCATCATCTATGAGGCACGCCCCAATGTGACGTTCGACGTCTTCTCGCTCTGTTTCAAGAGCGGCAATGCCTGCATCCTGAAGGGCGGGCGCGATGCCGACGACTCCAACCGGGCGGCCGTCAGTCTGATTCACGGCGTGCTGCAGCGCTTCGGCATCAGCACCGATGTCGTAGCACTGCTGCCTGCCACCCACGAGGCCACGGCCGAGATGCTCAACGCCATAGGCTATGTGGACCTCTGCATCCCGCGTGGCGGTCGCAGACTGATAGACTTCGTGCGCGACAACGCCCGCGTGCCGGTCATCGAGACGGGGGCCGGCGTGGTGAACACCTACTTCGACGAGAAAGGCAATCTGGAGATGGGGCGTGCCATCGTCAACAACGCCAAGACACGGCGCGTCTCGGTATGCAATGCGCTCGACTGTCTGCTCGTCCACCGCAGTCGCCTCGGCGACCTGCCGGCACTGGTGGCTCCGCTGGCCGACAGCCGTGTAGTCATCTATGCCGACGACGACAGCCGCGCGGCCCTGTCGGGGAGCTATCCCGACGAGCTGCTGCAAGCGGCCGACGAAGCGGCTTTCGGCACCGAGTTTATGGACTATAAGCTGGCTCTCAAGACCGTCGCCTCGCTGGACGAAGCCATCGCACACATCGACCGCTACGGCTCGGGGCACAGCGAGAGCATCATCAGCGACGACGAGGCAGCAGCCCACCGCTTCCAGACGGCCGTCGATGCGGCCTGCGTCTATTGGAACGCGCCCACCTCGTTTACCGACGGGGCACAGTTTGGACTGGGTGCCGAGATTGGCATCTCCACACAGAAGCTGGGGCCGCGCGGCCCGATGGGCTTGCAGGAGATTACCACCTACAAGTGGCTCATCGAGGGCGAGGGGCAAGTGAGAAATTGAGATTCTATACCCCCTAAGTTTGGGGGAGAGGGGGTCTGAACAAGCGCAGACCTCCATTAATATCAATCAAAAGGTCTGATGTCGGCGCTTGTTCAGACCTTCAGCCTCCTTACTTAGGGGGCACAATGCAACTTATGAACAGTTTTATCAATGTACAGGACATCGGCCCGCTGAGCAAGGCACTGGCCGAAGCACAGGAAATCAAGCAAGACCGCTATAAGTATCAGCATCTGGGCAAGAACAAGACGCTGCTGATGATTTTCTTTAACAACTCACTGCGCACGCGGCTCTCCACCCAGAAGGCTGCAATGAACCTCGGAATGAACGTCATTGTGCTCGACGTGAATGCCGGGGCGTGGAAACTGGAGACAGAGCGTGGCGTCATTATGGACGGCGACAAGTCGGAACACCTGCTCGAAGCCATCCCCGTGATGGGCAGCTACTGCGACATCATCGGCGTGCGCTCGTTTGCCGGACTGACCGACCGCGACTACGACTACGCCGAGACGGTGCTCCAGCAGTTCATCCGTTACAGCGGCCGACCCGTATTTGCAATGGAGACGGCCACCGTGCACCCGCTGCAAGCCTTTGCCGACCTCATCACCATCGAGGAATACTGGGCCAAGGAGGGCCATCCGGCACGCAAGCCTAAAGTGGTGCTCACGTGGGCGCCCCATTGCCGCGCCCTGCCGCAGGCCGTGCCCAACTCGTTTGCGCAATGGATGAACGCGGCCGACGTTGACTTCGTCATCACCCATCCCGAGGGCTACGAGCTCGACCCGAAGTTCGCGGGCCACGCCACGGTGGAGTACGACCAGCGTAAGGCTTTCGAGGGAGCCGACTTCATCTATGCCAAGAACTGGAGCAACCCGGGCATCACCCATCCCGAAGACTATGGCAAGATTACGTCGAAGGATATGGCGTGGACGGTGGATGCCGCCCATATGGCACTGACCAATAACGCCAAGTTTATGCACTGCCTGCCCGTGCGCCGCGGTCTCATCGTGACCGACGACGTGATAGAGAGCCCCAACAGCATCGTCATCCCCGAGGCTGCCAACCGCGAGATTTCCTGCTCGGTGGTGCTCAAGCGGATGCTGGAGGAGTTGCAAGAAAGGGAGGGGACATCCCGTTCACCGCTCCCGCCGCCACCCCTCGCCGCCCTTTAACCGACGGCAACTGCCAATGAATATAACGAAAAGAGAAAGAGAATATGCTATCATTCGAATGCGACTATAACAACGGAGCCCACCCCGACGTGCTGCGTGCACTGGTGGATACCAACGACGAGACGACGGCCACCTACGGATTCGACGTCTACACAGAGCGGGCCAAGCAGAAGATACGCGAAGCCTGCGAGACGCCCGACGCACAGATTTACTTCCTCGCCGGGGGAACACAGACCAACGCCACCGTGATTGACGGCATCCTGCGCTCCTACGAGGCTGTGATTACCATTGAGACGGGCCACATTGCCGTACACGAGTCGGGAGCCATTGAGCACAGCGGGCATAAGGTCATCACACTGCCCAGCAATGAAGGACGGCTCGACGCCGACGAGCTGGAACAGTGGATGCGCACGTTCGAAGGCGACGAGAGCCGCGACCACGTGGCGCAGCCGGGAGCCGTGTACATCTCATTGCCCACCGAGTTGGGCACCCTCTACACCGCCGCTCAGCTCGAAGCCATCTATGCCACCTGCCGCGCCCACCAGCTGCGCCTGTTTGTCGACGGAGCCCGACTGGGCTACGGACTGGCGGCCAGCGACGGCGACCTGACGCTGCCACGGCTGGCACGCCTGTGCGACGTGTTCTATATCGGCGGCACTAAAGTAGGAGCACTCTGCGGCGAGGCCGTAGTCTTCCCACGCGGCGACGCGCCACGCGGCTTCTTCAGCCTCATCAAGCAGCACGGTGCCCTCTTTGCTAAGGGGCGGCTGTGCGGCGTGCAGTTCGACGCACTCTTCACCGACGGCCTCTACCTGCGCATTGCCCAGAACGCCATCGACCGCGCCCGCCAGCTGGTAGCACTCTTCCGCCAGCGGGGCTACCGCTTCTATCTTGACTCGCCCACCAATCAGCAGTTTGTCATCCTGCCCAACGAGCAGATGCACCAGCTGGAGCAACGCGTAGAATTCACCCATTGGGGGCCTTACGATGCCGACCACTTCATCTGTCGCTTCGTCACCTCGTGGGCCACGACCGAGGCTCATCTCGCCGCCCTCGAGGCTCTTCTCTAAGAATGAGGCCGGCGGAACGGCCATTAAAGCAAAAGAAAAACGGATTTAAGCTGCCATTCAATGGACAATAGCTTAAATCCGTTTTTTCTCGTCGGGGCTACTTCCCCCTGCCGTTACTCTTTCAGCACACCCAGCTCACGCCCCACTTTGACGAAAGCGGCAATGCACTGGTCGAGCTGTTCGCGCCGATGACCGGCCGACAGCTGTACGCGGATGCGCGCCTCGCCTTTCGGCACCACGGGATAGTAGAAGCCCGTGACGTAGATGCCCTCGTCTTGCATCCGAGCTGCGAAGGTCTGCGACAGCTTGGCATCATAGAGCATCACGGCGCAGATGGCACTCTGCGTAGGCTTGATGTCGAAGCCGGCAGCCATCATCCGCGAGCGGAAATATTCCACGTTCTCCACCAACCGGTCGTGCAGCTCGTTGCTCTCCTTCAGCATCTTGAACACCTCGAGCGAGGCACCGATGATGGTGGGAGCCAGTGAGTTGCTGAACAGATAGGGACGCGAACGCTGGCGCAGCAACTCGATAATCTCGCGGCGACCGGTAGTGAAGCCGCCCAGTGCACCGCCGAAAGCCTTACCCAACGTACCGGTATAGATGTCCACACGGCCATAGGTGCCACAGAGCTCGCTCACGCCGTGGCCCGTCTGGCCAACGACACCGGCCGAATGGCTCTCGTCTACCATCACCAGTGCGTCGTACTGCTCTGCCAAATCGCAGATGCGGTCAATCGGAGCCACATTGCCGTCCATTGAGAACACGCCATCGGTCACGATGATGCGGAAGCGTTGTGCCTGTGCCTCTTGCAGGCAGCGTTCCAGTTCCTTCATATCAGCATTGGCATAGCGATAGCGCTTGGCTTTGCAGAGACGCACACCGTCGATAATCGAGGCGTGGTTCAGTGCATCGCTGATGATGGCGTCCTCTTCGGTAAACAATGGTTCGAACACGCCGCCGTTGGCATCGAAGCAGGCCGCATAGAGTATGGTGTCTTCGGTCTTGAAGTAGTCTGAGATTGCCGCTTCGAGCTCTTTGTGGATATCCTGCGTACCACAGATGAACCGCACCGACGACATTCCGAATCCGCGGCACTCCATCATCCGTGCCGCAGCCTCGATGAGCCGGGGATGGTCGCTCAGTCCGAGGTAGTTGTTGGCACAAAAGTTGAGAACGGGTTTGCCTTTTACCATTATCTCTGCCCGTTGCGGGCTCTCAATGAGGCGTTCCTCCTTATACAGGCCCGCCTCGCGAATCTCGGCCAGCGTGCGGCTGAGATGCTCTTTCATTTTTCCGTACATAGCTTTAGATTATCAAATTATTTCAGGCAAAGTAAGCGATTTTTTCTGAATTATGCAATTTATATCGAAAAATTTTACTTATTTTGCAAGCAAAAAGACAGCATATGAAAAACATTCTTGTCATCGGGTCTACCGGCCAGATAGGCTCGGAACTGACGATGCGACTGCGCAAGCAATATGGCAACGGGAACGTAGTAGCCGGATATATTGCCGGGGCTGAGCCCAAAGGCGAGCTGCTGGAGAGCGGACCGGCGGCCATCACCGACGTGACCGATGCGCAGAGCATTGCCGAGGCCGTAAAGCAACACCGCGTAGACACCATCTACAATCTGGCAGCACTGCTGTCGGTCGTAGCCGAGTCGAAGCCGCGGCTGGCGTGGCAGATTGGCATCGACGGACTGTGGAACACGCTGGAGGTGGCGCGCGAATGCCAGTGCGCCGTATTCACGCCCAGCAGCATCGGGTCGTTCGGACTGGAGACGCCTCACGAGATGACCCCACAGGACACCATCCAGCGGCCGCGCACCATCTACGGCATATCGAAAGTGACCACCGAGTTGCTCAGCGACTGGTATTACCATAAGTATGGTGTCGACACGCGCTCCGTGCGCTTTCCGGGCATCATCAGCTACGTGACGCCTCCGGGCGGCGGCACCACCGACTATGCCGTCGACATCTTCTACGCCGCCACACGGGGTGAGCACTTCGTCTGCCCCATCAAGGCGGGTACGCGGATGGATATGATGTATATGCCCGATGCGCTGCGTGCAGCCATCGAACTGATGGAGGCCAATCCAGAGCGGCTGCTCCACCGCAACAGCTTCAACATTGCGGCAATGAGCTTTGACCCGGATATGATATTCAACGAGATTAAGAAGCTGCGTCCCACATTCACAATGAGCTATGAGGTCGACCCGCTGAAACAGGCCATTGCCGACAGCTGGCCCGATATGATGGACGACCGTTGCGCCCGCGAGGAATGGGGATGGCAGCACGAGTACAACCTGCCACGGATGGCAGAGGATATGCTGGAGAAGCTGGGACAGAGACTGAAATAGGGACAGAACCTACGAGCGGATGAAGAGCAACGACGTGAAACAGCACATACTGAGGCACTATGCAGCAGCTGTCGGCCTGATTGGAGCCGTCAGCTGCTTTGTGTTCTATCAGTTCTGGTATCCTTACCACTTCTTCTATAAGGAGCAGAACCAGCTGTTTCTCTGGACTGGCGACTATCTGAGCACTTACTTCAGCAAGCCGGCGTGGCTGGCTTGCCTCGCGGGCGACTTCCTCACGCAATTCTACTATTACTTGTATGCCGGCGCAGCGATTCTATCAGTCGTGCTGCTGTTCACTGGCTGGGTGCTCTATGTGGCACTGCGGCGGGCAGGCGTTGGCCGCCACTGGGCCTTTGCCATCGCTGCCGTCGTCTTCGCACTGGAAGCCGTGTGTCACCTGCGCTACGACTTCCGCCTCTCCTCCACCCTCGCCCTGACGGGCAGCGCACTGGTGTTCATCGCCATACGGCCACTGCTCGGCCGGCGGCTGTGGCTATCGGGCGCGGTGCTCTTCGCTGCCAGCATTGCCACCTACTGGCTCTTCGGCTACGGCCTATGGGTACTGCAAGCACTGGCACTGATAACCGTAAGCACTCAATGGCCCAGACACAAGTCTCCCCTACAATACATTGTCTATGCGATGCCCTGCTGGGTGGGCGTACTGATAATGGCTTTCGGCCCGCGCCTGTACCTGCTGGAGACCGGGAAGCTGATGACCTATCCCGGCATTGGGCGGCTGACGGCACCCAACTTCGCACTGGAATACGAGCTGGGCATCGACAGCGAGTACGCACTGGGCAACTTGAACCGGGTAATAAAGCGAGTGGAAGCCAACCCGCAGCCTACGTTCAACACACTCTTCTACTATAATCTGGTGCAAGCACAGCGCGGTTTGCTGCCCGACGTACTGCTGAAGTACCAGCCCAACAACCTCGGAACGTTCCACCAGATAGGCCCCCAGACGCCGATGATGACCATTAAGCATATGAACGAGCTCTACTGGGTGCTGGGCGATATGACGTTCACCGAGCGCGCCGCACTGATGGCCAGCGTCTTCTCGCCCGGCAATCGCAACGTGCGGATGATGAAACGGCTGGCCGAGTGCAACCTCGTCAGCGGCGACTCGGCGGCTGCCCGCAAGTACCTCGGGCTGCTGCGCCACACGCTGGTCTACCGCCAGTGGGCAGCGAATGCTCCCACGACGGTTGCCTATGCAGAGAAGCGGCGCAGCCTGCCGCAGCGCGACACCATCACCACGAGCGACAACGCCCACTTCCTGATGATGCAGCTGCTCGATGCCAACCCGCAGAACACCATCGCACTAGACTACATCCTCTGCAGCACACTGCTGCTGAAAGACATCGAGAACTTCAAACGCGACTACGACCGCTACTGCACAGACACCAACCAGCCACGGCCGAAAGCACTCTACCAGCAGGCACTCTGCATCTGGCTGGCAGGAACGAATGCCAGCACCGAGGAGTGGCAACGCTACATCCAGTCGCCCGAGACCGTACGCCAGTTCCAGCAATACAGCCAACAGCGGGGCAACCCGGCCTTCCGCGACACTTACTGGTACTACTTCGATCGCGGCATTAAACCTGAAATCAAATGAAACAGTCGCTTTTACCTTTTTACCTTTTTACCCTTTTGCTTTTAGCCGCCTGCTCGCCCCACCCCGAGAATGCGGTGCAGAGCGACCAGCTGCCGCCTATCTATCCTGACTATACGGACGTAACGATTCCGACAAACATCGCCCCGCTCAACTTCCTCGTACGCGGCGACGACGTGGAGGCGGTCTACGTAGAGGCGGGTACGCTGACCGTCGGGGCACGCGGCAACGAGCTCTGCTTCAGCGAGGGCGACTGGCGACAGCTACTGGCCGATGCGGCGGGACGAGACATCAGCGTTACCGTCAGCGTCAGACGGCAGGGACGCTGGACGCAGTATAAGACGTTCAAGTGGACTGTGGTGAAAGACGAGATAGACCCGTGGCTCACTTACCGGCTCATTGAGCCCGACTATGAGGTATGGAACAACATACAGCTGAAGCAACGCTGCACGGAAAACTTCGACGAGGCCGTGCTGACCGACTTCAACTTGCAGCAGAACCGCTGTATGAACTGCCATACCTTCGGCAACCAAGACCCCAACCGTTCAATGCTCTACGTACGCGGCGAGGGCGGCGGCGCCATTCTCAACGAGAACGGGCACCTGCGCAAGCTGGGACTGAAGACCGACGAGATGGTGTCGGGCAGCGTCTACTTCGGATTCTCGCCCACAGGACGCTACATCGTCTTCTCCACCAACGTCATCATTCCAGCTTTCCACAGCGAAGCCAAACGACGGTTGGAGGTGTTCGACACGAAGTCGGATGTCTACGTGGCCGACCTCGAGCAGAACCGCATCGTCCGCTCGCCGCTGACGGCCGACTCGCTGGTGCTCGAGACTTTCCCCACGTTCAGCCCCGATGGTCGCTACATCTATTACTGCGCCGCCCCGCTGGTGCAACTGCCGCAGGACATCAAGCAGCTGCAATACGCGCTGGTGAGACTGCCTTTCGACGAGCAGTCGGGCACGCTGGGCACTACGGCAGACACCCTCATCAGCAACGCACAGCTCTCACAGCTCGACCCACGGCTGGCGGCGCGGCCGCACTCCGTCTGCCATCCGCGTGTCTCGCCCGACGGCCGCTACCTGACGTTCACCGTTCAGGACTACGGCACCTTCCCCATCTGGCACCGCGAGAGCGACCTCTGGACGCTGGACTTGAAGACGGGGCACATTGACACGATGGCCGTCGTCAACTCCAACCGCAGCGACACTTACCACGCGTGGTCGAGCAACGGACGCTGGCTGGTGTTTGCCTCGAAGCGCGACGACGGGCTCTACGGCAAGCCCTACTTTGCCTACATCGACCGTCACGGACGCTGGCACAAGCCGTTCTGCCTGCCCCAACGCTCGCCCAGCTTCTACGACGAGAACCTGAAGTCGTTCAATGCGCCTGAGCTGGGGCGCGGCCGCGTACCGTTCGATGCGGTCGACGTGCAGCGCGTAATGCAGCGCGAAGCCGAGAAGTTTCAGTAAGCAAAGCCCTTCCTCCGACAATCAGCGGAGCACATTCATAACAAATGCTCGCGGAGATTCTCAGAATCTTCGCGAGTATTTCTTTTTCGGCAGGCATCCGTCTACCGCATCTTCGTGCCGACCCGCTCGCTGGAGCGTATCTCGTAGCCAGCCGTGCGGGCATCAAACGAAACGGGACGCGCCGTGAAGTCGGGCGTATTGAACGAATAGAGTGTGCGGTCATAGTAACGCTGCGGGTCGTGTTGGGGCAGCAGGAATGGCTTGCTGAAGCGGCCGCGGCTGTCGATGCAGGCCAGATAGAGGCGGCTGTAAAGGCCGTCGTCGCGCCGGCTGGTGAACACCACCCAGTGGGAGTTGACGTTCCAGTTGTGGTAGCTGTCGGCTCGCGGGCTGTTGATTTCGTCGACAGCACGCGCCTCGCCTGTCTTCAGGTCGAGCAGCCACTGGTCGGCTTCGTTGTGCCAGATGGAGAAGTAGCCATAGTCCATCAGTGTAAAGAGGATGTAACGGCCGTCGTAGGAGGGGCGCGGCCACGTGAGGCTCTTGCCCATCGCGGCAGCGTTGAACAGCGTGTCTACCTCGCTGCCGAACGTTCCCTTATCGGGGTCGAAGGCAATGCGGCACAGGTTGTAGCGCTCTTCCTTAAAATGGGCGGGATACTCCTGCTGCAGACAGGTCATATAGTACAGCCACCGCCCGTCGGGACTGAAGGTTGGCGTATTCTCCGACCAGTCCTTCGTCATCAGCAGCGAGTCTGAAATCATCTCGTGGGTGTCGGGGCGATAGACGAAGACGTCGGACGAATGGTCGAACACCTCGATGCGCTCGCCGGGCGCCACGTGGAAGCCCTGCCGCGTCTGATTGGTAGAGAAGGCGCAGTAGCGACCCGAGGGATGCCAATAGGGATAGACCATCGAGCCGCCCAGCTGGTCGCTGCTGGCGCGCAGCCACTCGCGGTGCCCGTCGCGCTGAATCATTGTGGCACCGTGCTCGCCGCGCACGTGGAAGACGAACTGCGAGGGGTCGGTGCGGTTGCTGGTATGGCAGTTGATGCACATACCGGGCACCTGTGTATTCTCGAGGATGGCCGTCTCGTCGAAGTTGGACAGGTCGCGCTGGTAGAGCCCCATCGCGCTATACACCTCATAGCCCGGCGCAATGCGGCGGTAGGTGAGCCCCCACTCGTCGAGCGCATAAGGACTGACAGTAATGGTGAAGTCGCGATACTGCGTCCAACGGCCGTCGTGCTTGGCACAGACGGTCACCGTGAGGTCGGCTCCGCGGTTCTGCTCCAGCAGGGCGTGCCACTCGTCCACGTCAAAGTCGGCATAGCGACCGTTGACGTGCAGCTGTCCTCCCTTCTGGCCGCTGACCACCACATCGATGCGGTCGCAGTCCTCCGCCAGTGCGAAGTTGAGCGGCGCAATGCCCACGGGAACGGTCACGCCGGCATAGTCGGGGAAGATGGGCGGCAGCCGGTCTGCGGTCGTCGCATTCTTCACGCCGTCGGTGCAGGCAGCGGTGAGCAGAACCCATATAAAAAGGTAGAGAAGTCGTCGTATCATTGCGGTTGTCGGTTATTCTTTAGTGAAGTAGTACCATACGGTGCCGCGCCACTGGCCCAGCTGCGGTGCATCCTTGCCCTGCTGCTGATAGACGCGGATGAAGTCGGAGAAGTTGCGGGCCGTCATCGGGCTCACTGCCCCCTGAGGCGGCTGCTGACCGCGGCGGGCGAAGGCAAAGGCCAGTGCCTCCTCGCACATCCGCGAGGTATAGGGCTGCCGCTCCTGCACGAAGCCGTAATACTGCACGAACTTGTCGGGCTGACGCTCCAGCAGCGGCCACAGCAGCAGATACTGGACGGCCAGCGCGTTCTTCGGGTTGCGGATGAAGAGCTGGCCCAGCATCTTGTCCGTCTCGCGGTCGCTGAACAGGAAGTCGTCGGTCAGCTGTTGCTGGCGCAGCCGACCGTAGAGCGGATGGGCATTGATGGCCTGCTCGTTGCCCAGCAGCTGCATCGTACGCGCTGCCCAGCGGCTGTAGAACATCGTATGGCTGAGCATCTGCAGATACTTGCGCGCCACCTCGTAGTGCCCGTTAATCAGGTTGGTCTCGGCCAGACGCTTCACCACGCGGCAGCTCTTGTTGTAGTTGGGGATGGCTTCCATCGACTCAAAGGCGAAACGCTGGGCGGTATTGACCATTCCCAACTGGAAGAAGGCCTCGCCCGTGACAAACTGCGTGGCGAAATTGCGCGAGAAGGCGGGCAGCAAGCCCTCGGTGCCGTTCTGATAGAACTCAAAGGCGTGGTCGCCCAACTGCCCCGTCATACCGAGGGCCAGATTCGTGGCGCAGACGGTCAGCGGCAGGTCGGGCTGGTGCCGGCGGGCTTTGGCGATGATGGCATCCCAGCGCTGGGCACGCACCAAGTAGTCGTAGGCTATCACTTCGTAGACACGGGCATCATAGCTGCGCGGTAGCAGTCCGACACCACCCACTGCCAGCAGAACGGCCAGCACGCCGGCGATGACCCCTGCGCGCGACTGTCGCGCCAGCCAACCACCGACCGTCGGCAGGATGGCGGTGACCACCGCCACTGCCGCCATCAGCGCGGGCATCACTTCCACAAAGCGGTAGTAGCCCAGTCCGCAGAACAGACGGTCTACGGGATAGGGAAGCAGATAGGAACTGACCAGAATGAGTGCGACGGCAAACAGCAAGAATGCCGCGCCGCGCCCGGCACCAGCCAGCCGCGAAGCGGAGGTCTGCATTTCTGACAGCAGCATATAGAGTGCCAGTGCCAGCACCAGCGGGCCGGCCACGGCATAGACGACGAGCAGCAACAGGAGCCCGGCTATCAGGCGGAAGGCTGGCTTCAGCGCGAAGTGCTGCCAAAGCCACATCGCCAGCTGGACGAGAAGCAACGAGACGACGAACGTGAGCAGCACGTTCGTATCGCCCAAGAGATGCAGCGTCAGTACGGCGGGCAGAAAGCTGAGCACGCGCTCCAGCGGCGAGCGCGTCGCGGAGAGACGGCTGGCCAGCAGCTGCACGGCCACCAGCAACAGCGAGAGTATCAGCGCACCAAACAGCACATTATTATAGAACTGCACCAGAAACTCGGCCACGTAGCGCGCCACGCCGCCCGGCTCTGCCAGCCGCGACCACAGATAGTCGTCGGTGAAGAGGAAGAGCTGGAACTGCTCCTGATAGGCCAGCGCGTATGGATAGCGCAGCCACCAGAACAGGAAGATGGCGACGCCGAACGCCAAGCTGGCTGCCGGCCACAGATACTTACTGCTCAATAACTTCATTCGTATCGGCATTAATGGTGACATACGTACCGTCGGGCAGCTGCTTCCGATAGGTCTTCGGGAACCGCTGCGCAAGGAAGTCGCCCAGCAGGCTGCCCTTCAGCGCGGCGGCCAGCTGGCGGGTGTAGAGTTTGTAGGCTTGGTGGATGCTGTCACCGTGCGCCTTTATCTGCGTAGCCAGCGCCTCGTTGCCCTGCTGCTGGGCGGCCTCCATCATCTGGCGGATGGTCACTATCCGGCGGCCGTACTGCTCGGTATAGCTTTTCCACGCTTGCAGCGAGTCGTTCTGAGGCGTTCCGCGGCCGCTGCTGATGCTGTCGATATGGACATCCAGCTGCCCCGGCTCAGTGATGACGAGCAGCTCCTGCGTGCCGAAGCGGTAGTGATAGTCCATCAGAATCTTGTAGATGCCGACGGTGTCTTTGTCGAAGTGGAACTTCCGGTCTTTGATTTCGATGCTGTCTACATACTCGGCCGTCTTCGGGCCATACAGCGGGACGAGGAAGATGCGTTTGCCGTTATACTCATCGGTGGGCAGGGTGCCCTCGATGTGGCAACTGCCCGCGGCAGTTTGGTTACTGTGGTGGCAGCCGAAGAGCACCGTTGCAAGTGCGCACACTGCCAAGCATTTCGTCATACGTTTCATTGCTTTATCTTATTTTTACTTTTACTCTTTCTCCATTGAACACCTGCCGATGGGCGTCGTGGGCGTCGAAGCTCACCTTCGTATGGGTGAAGTCGGGACAGTTGTAGCTGTCCATCATTGCCTGATCGAAGGCACGCGGATGGCGCTGGGGCAGCAGGAAGGGCTTGCTGACGCGCCCGCGGTCGTCGATGCTGGCCAGATAGAGGCGGCAATACTGCCCGTCGCCCCGCCGACTGGCAAACACGAACCAGTGGCTGTTGGTGCTCCAGTTGTGGAAGCTGTCGGTGTCGTCGCTGTTCACCTCGGTCAGCGGCCGCGTCTGGCGGGTCTTCAGGTCCATCAGCCACAGGTCGGCCTCGGGATGGAACACGGGGAAGTTACTGCAGTCGGTGACGCAGTACATCAGCCAGCGACCGTCATACGAGGGGCGCGCCAGCGTGAAGCTCTTGTCGAGCTGCTGCGCGTTGAGCAGCGTGTCGACGGTCGTGCCATAGGTGCCCGTGGCGGCATCGAAGCCGATGGCACACAGGCTGCACTTCACTTTCTGGTATTCGGCCGGCACGTTGCAGGGCTTCGACGTGCTGTAATAGAGCGTCCGTCCGTCGGCCGAGAAGGCGGGGAAGATTTCCTGATCTTCGGTCTGCAGCAGGGGCGAGAGGACGAGCTCGTTGGTGCGCGTGTCGAGAATGATGATGTCGCTGAACTTATGATAGGCCTCTATGCGGCGGTCGCGCCCCACGTAGAAGCTTTGGTGCACCGAGTTGACCGCGTAGGCGCAGTAGTTGCCGTCGGGATGCCAGTAGGCATAGCTGCCGGCCGCCTTCGTCGAGTCGGTCTTGGTGTCGAGCCACTGCTGCCGGCCGTCCTTCTGAATCAGCGTGCCGCCGCCCTCGCCGCGTATCTGCATCGTCAGCTGTGCAGGATTGGCACGGTTGGCCGTATGGCAGTTCATACAGCGTCCGGGCACGGCCGTCTCCGTCAGGATGGCATACTCGCTGAACGTGTGGAGGTCGCGCTGGTAGATGCCGATGTCGCCGCCTACCTCGTAGCCGGGCTGGATGCGGCGGTAGGTCAGCCCCCAGTCGTCGAGCGGATAAGGGCTGACGCTGATGCTGAAGTCGCGGTATTGCTTCCAGCGGCCGTCGCTCAGCGTGCATACGGTGAACGTGATGCGGCCGCCACGGTTCTGCTCCGTCAGGGAGGCCCACTCGTCAATGTCGAAGTCGGCCCACTCGCCCTGCACGTGCAACTGCCCACCCTTCGAGCCGCGCGCCACCACGTCTACCCGCTCCACGTCGCTGCCGTCCACATTGAAGTTGAGCGGCGCGATGCCTGCGGGAATGGTCACGTCGGCATAGTCGGGCCAGATGGGTGCCGGCGCGTCGACGAGCGTCGGGTGGTCCACCTGCCGCTGACCGCACGCTGCGAGCAGCACGGCTGCTATCAATATGATGATGTGTCTCTTCACTGCGCTGTCTTCATTTTTCGTTTCACGTATTCGCCATACTTCGTCCCCTCAGCCTGTCCGCGGCTCTGGATGAAGCGGGCAGCGTCCTGATAGCCCAGCGGCATATAGCTGTAGCCGCCGTGCTGCTGCACCCACGGCATATACTGGCGGAACCCCTGCACGTTGCCCCGCAGCAGCAGCTGACCCATAAAGTAGTCGAGGGCCATCCGGTTCTGCGTGTTGTTAGAGAAGAGGATGCCCAGCATCTTGTCCATCTCGGGATAGTTGTACAGGAAGTTCTCCCGGTAGCGCAACTGCCGCAGCCGCCCCCAAACGGGATGACTGTCTACGCGCGCGTTATTATTAAGATAGGTGTAGGCTTCTTCGGCCCACGAGCGGTAGAACAGGCTCTGCCGCAACAGGGCCAGATGCTTCTCGGCCACGCGGTACTGCCCGTTGACGATGCAGCCCTCGGCGATGCGCTGCGTCATCCGCCCACTCTTGCGGGCGTTGAGGATAGAGGCCTGCAGGTCGGTCATATAGCGGATGGCCGAGTTCACCATCCCCAGCCGCCAGAAAGCCTCGGCCGTCGGCAGGTTGCTGGTCAGGTCGCGCAGGCGCGGCATCAGCAGGGCATCGTCGCCGCTCTGGTAGAAGTCGAACATCCGTTCGGCCAGCTGATGCTTCTGGGCCAGTGCCAGATTGACGCAGTTACAGCTGAAGGCCGTCGGCACCTGATAGTGCTCGGCACGGCTGATCAGCTCGTCCCACCGCTCGCCACGCACCAGATAGTCCTGACGAATCAGCTCGTACTTGTCGCGGTCGTAGCCCGAGGGAACGGCAATGGCTGCTCCTACGGCCAGTACACCCTGCATCAGGACCACCAGCCGGCTGTTCATCCAGCGGGCCGTCAGTGCCAGCAGCAGGATAACGAGCGGAATCACCCACAGCATTACGGGCAGTTCGAGTGGGATGCGGTAGTAGTTGTGCCCCAGCAGCACCGACCGCAATGGCCACTGCGGCAGCAGGAAAGCATAGGAGCCCAGCTGCAGTGCCAGCAGCCATAAGACCTGCCAGCCCCTGCGCCAGCCGTGCTGCACCACTTGCAGCGCCACGTAGAGCCACGCCAGCGGACCTGCCGCCCACCAGAGCAGTGCCACCACCGCCAGCCAGCAGGCAAGCCTATAAGGCCTATAAGACTTATAGGACTTATAGGGCTCATAGGACTTATAAGCCTTATAAGACCCATTAGCCCCATAGCCCCCATTAGCCCTATGCCCCCCCACCGCTGCGGCAGCGAGCACCAGCAGCAGTGCCACCAGATAGCTCAGCAGCACGTTCTCATCGCCCATTGTGCGCAACAGCAGCAAAGTGGGGATGAAGCTGAGCAGATAGGCGCGCGGCGAAAGCTGACGCGCCGTCAGTCCCTGCAACAGGGCGAACAGCACGCCCAGCAGCAGTGCCCCTAACAGCGGGACATAATAGAACTGCACGACGAACTCGCCCAGATAGTCAGCCAGCCCGCCCGGCACGACAATGCGCTGACAGAAATAGTCGGCCGACCAGAGAAACAGTTGATACTGCTCCTGATACGACAGGGCGTGCGGATAGCCCACGCCCCAAAACAATGCCACGCCGATGCCCAGCACCAGCGTCAACGCCCATTTCCAGCATCTTGCTCTCTGCTCCTCTTGCATCACGCTATCTGTTCCAAATATTCTTGGGGAAACAACACCAAAAGCCCCTCAGTCGGGAAGTGCTTCTTGTTACGGGTAATGATGACATCACACTGTGAAGCCATTGCCGACTCATACTGGAGCATATCTTCAAAATCGGGCATATCGGCATAGAGGGCTGCCATACACTGTGCATCGTCCATCGTTGTTGCCATCACATAACGCTTCATTCTGCGCAAGCCCTCCAATGCCTTCTCCGTTCCCACATTCCTGCGAGCCACATAGAGACAATTGGCAAATGTCAGCGGTGATGCATACAACTGAATGGCACCACGCACACCCATTTCGAAAATGTTCAGCGAAGCCAGCAACTGATGGTCGCGCCCTTCAATGATGTCCAGCAAGATGTTTGTATCCAGAAATACCCGTTTCATACGCCATACTTCTCCATCAGATATTCCTCACGAGCCTGACGCCCGTTCAAGTCTTCATCGCTGGATTGCGCCGGTTTGGCAAAACCGACAAGCGCCTGTAAGTCAGGATGCAAATCTGTCTGCGGCTTCAGCGCGACTTGCTGTTGCTTTGCCGCTTTCGGGATTGCCAGTTTATTGATGAGTGAGACAATGAGCTCGTCCACACTGATTTTCTTGAAATCAGCATAGCTCTTTGCCACGTTATAGGTCTCTGCACTCACTGTAATTGTTGCCATAAGCCACCCTATTCTTTGATTCTACGCTGCAAAGATAATGAAAACCGCGCGCAGCACAAAGGAATTCCCTTTCTTTTTTCATTTTATCCCCATTCCCGTCCTCCGGTGCCATCGCTCAATGCAGGGATTGTCCACAAAAGGAATCCCCGCCTGCACGCATCGGTGCAGGCGGGGATTGATATGGATGGGCAAAGTGCCTTCTTACTTAGCCTTGAAGTGCCAGAACGTAGCTTCGCCCCAGTTGCCCAGACCGTCGAATGCGCCGCCGTCGGGATAGACGAGCGTCATCTTGTCGCCAGTCAAGTAAACCACCTCGAAGAGGGTCGGTTGAGCATCAAACCCGTTGTCGGCCCAGTTAATCTGATACGGCCACAGGATGGTACCTGCCGTCGTCGTCAGGTCTGCCACCTTCCACGGGTTGCCGTCTACTCTCGCAAACTCAAACGTACCGCTGTTGATGACAGAGCCGTCGCCAGCGTGGCGGACAATCGTACCCTCGCCCGAGAGCGTGAAGTAAGCGTCGAAGCTCTCATCGCCGTGGAGTGCACCGTCAACAGAGTGTTGCAGCTGACCAGCGAATTCCTCCTCGCTCGTCACACCCCACCACTGGCCGTTACCGCTGATACCTACGTCAGAGCCTGCGCCACCGCAGTAGCCCATATTGCCCCATACAGCACCACTGACAGAGTCGTCCCAAGTCCAGCTCTTCTCTGCGGTCTTGCCGTAGCCGACAGCCATACCTTCAACGTCGCTGTCGCTCTTGAAGTGCCAGAACGTGGCCTCACTCCAGCTGCCCAGACCGTCGAAAGCACCACCGTCGGGATAGACGAGCGTCATCTTGTCGGCCGTCAGGTAAACAATCTCAAACTCGGTAGGATACGGATCGAAGCCATTGTCAGCCCAGTTAATCTGATACGGCCAAAGGATGGCACCGGGAGAAGTCTTCAGCACACCAACGCGCCAAGCAGAGGGGTCGCTATCATCAAAGCCTTCTACGGTGAAAGAACCGTTGCGGATAACGTTGCCGTCTTTGTCGTAGCAGGTGATGATGCCCTCGTCAGAGATGACCATCGTGGCATCCATCGACTCGTCACCGTGAAGTGCACCGTCGGCGGCGTGCTGCAGCTGACCAGCGAACTCTTCTTCGCTCGTCACGCCCCACCACTGGCCGGCACCGCTGATACCTACTTCAGAGCCTGCGCCACCGCAGTAGCCCATATTGCCCCATACGGCACCACTGACAGAAGCGTCCCACTTCCACGTCTTGCTGCCGTAAGCATCCGAAGCCAACAGGCGGATTTCGGGATCGAGGTCTTGCTGTACGAAGACGGTATAGGTCTTCTCTACGTCCACGGGCTGGTTGTCAGAACCCACCACGCGAATCCAGAAGGTCTGCTGCGGGTCTGAGCCGCGCTTCGGTTTGATGACGAACGAGCCGCTCATACCGCGGGCGAGGATATTCTCCGAGCCGTCGCTCAGCTTATTGTAGATTGTCACGTTCAGATCGGGGCTCGTCGTATAGGTAAAGTAATTACCATCAGTAGCAGGATTGCCGTCAGCATCCAGCTGCGTAATCTTGACGGCACCGTCAATCTGGCTGGCCTCTACGGTATAGAGCGAGAAGTCTTTCTCCTCCTTAATAGGATCGCACGATGTAAGGATGCCCAGTGCTACTGCGAACAATAATATTGATTTCTTCATATCGTTATTCTCCTTTTAATGTTAGTGATTAATAAACGGGCGTACCCGACATATTGGCATCAGCCACGTTGGCACCCCAACCGGCATTCTGCTTCAGCACTTCCTCGTCGGCAGCGATGCGAATCTGGGCGGGCGGGATGGCCAAGAAACCGTCGGTCTCGGCATAGCGCTGTGCCCACGAAGAGGTGGCGTGCTTGATCTGGGTCAGACGACCGGTATAGTACACGCGGCTGCCGTTCTGGCGCTCCAGTGCCACTGCGGCCTCGCAGCTGGCACCACCGTCCTTACCCGACCAGCGGCGCAGGTCGTTGAAGCGCAGGCCCTCACCGGCCAGCTCCCAGCGGCGCTCGTTCTTGATGTTCGTCCACGAGTATTCGGTCTGTGCCACGCCGGCGCGCTTCTGCACCTCGTTCATCCACTTCTTGTCACCCGTCAGCTCGGCGTGCATCAGCATTACGTCAGCCAGTCGGAGCAGCACCATATCAGCATAGTGCTCACCCTGCATCGAGTTACCGTTGTTGTTGGTCAGCTCGGGATCGAGACTGCGGCGGTACACACCCCACCACGTATAGTCCTTACCCATTTCGTCGAACGTAGAGGCAGCGCAGGTGATGGCCATCCACTTCTTGTTGTAGAAGCCGGCATCCTCAGAGCAGCTCGTGGTGTACACGAAGCTCGGAATCTCGACCGGTGCATTCAGGACGGTAGCAGCCTTACGCGGGTCAGCGTCGCTCCAGTCGTCCCAGAGGTTAGCGTTGATGGTACCCTGACCCCAGCCCTGTCCGAAGGGCATCTCGCCAGCGTCGCCATTCACGTTACCGTTACCGTCGTCGTCGCAGCGCAGCGCGCAGTAGAGAGCCACCTGATTGGTGAAGCCCATTGCGATGTTACCGTCCCACGAACCGGCATTCATATACTGCACTTGGAACATCTCCTCCGAGTTGCCGTTGCCAGCCCAGTATTTGCCGGCGGCAGCGAGGTCGGCTACGAAGGGATAGTCCTGAGCGGTCAGCTCGTTGGTGTACTGCCACAGCAGGCGGTAGTCTTCTACCAACGAGTAGCCACCGTTGTTGATGGCATCCTCCAGAGCGGCTACGACCTGAGCCTTGGTCAGTGCGCCCTCGACGCCTTCCTGCTCGAAGTCGAACTCCACGTTGGCCAGATTAGCCGTTGCCAGCTCACCAGCCTTCTTGTAGAAGCCCTCGTAGAACATATAGGCACGGGCGAGGAAGCCAGCGGCAGCACCCTTTGTGGCGTGGCCGTCGCCCTGCTTCGTAGCACCGTTGGTCATCAGGTTGTAGGCACTGAGGAAGTCGGCCAGAATGTGCGGGAAGATGACCGTCTCAGCATCCTGCTGGGGGCAGGGATCGGGAGCGGCAGCAGCCCAGTAGGCAGGAATGTTGCCCCAGAACTGAACGCCCCAGAAATAGAACAGACCGCGCATAAAGTAGGCCTCGCCCAGCAGCTGGTTGCGGGTGGTCTCCTGACCGGTCCAGTCGAAAGCGTCGACGCCCGAGATGATGGCGTTGGCACGGGCAATACCTACGTAGGTGTTGTGCCAAGCATTGTCGAAGAGCGACTCCTTGCTGGAAGTCAGGTGTGAGATGGCGTGGCACTCCACGTCGCCCGTACCGCCGGCGCCATTGGCATCGTCGGACATCAGATAGTTCACGAACCACGGTGTCTCCAGCGGCGTACTGCTCATCTGGTTCATCACACCGTAGAGGGCACTCAGCTCCTTGTTCAGGTCGTCGGGACCGGCAGGATAGTTGGCGGTGTTAGCCTCAGTATAATTCGCGGAATCGAGGAAGTCCTCGCAAGAAGCGAATGCGAAGAGTGCCGCGATTGCCATTAAATATATCTTTTTCATATTCTTAATTTTCAATTTTCGATTTTCAATTTTCAATTAGAACTTAATGCTTGCACCGATGATGAAGGTACGTGCCGAGGGATAGAGACCTACGTCGATACCGCGGATGAAGTTCATATTGTCTGCCGACTTACCACCGTCCGACGAGCACTCGGGATCAACACCCGTGTAGCCAGTGAAGGTGTAGAGGTTCTGAGCCTGTACGTAGAGGCGCAGCTGCTGGAAAGGCGAGCCCTTCCACAGACGGTTGAAGTCGTAGCCGAGCGTGATGTTCTGAATCTTGAAGTAGTCAGCGTTCTGCATATAGCGGGTCGACACCCACTGGTCGGCCTTTGCACCGACGGTCAGACGGGGCTGCGTGTTGCTGGTGCCCTCGCCGTGCCAGCGGTCGAATGCGTCGACGGTGTAGGTGTTGTACTGGTTGGCGAGCAGGGCGGTGCGGTAGCACTGCATAATCTGCTGACCGAAGGCGCCGAAGCCGGTGATGCCGAAGTCGAAGCCCTTGTACTCAGCACCGAGGCTGATACCGAGGGTCACGTCGGGATGCGGGTTACCGATTTCGTGGCGGTCGAGGTCGTAGTTGATGTCGCCGCTGCCGTCAAAGTCGTCCCAGATGGGGTCGCCGGGCTGTGCATCGTCGAGCACGGCCTGACCGGCTGCACGGGCAGCCTCGATCTGAGCGTTGCTCTGCCAGATGCCGCTGTACGACATACCGTAGAAGTAGCCCACGGGATGACCCTTCTCTACGAGCGAGACGTAGTCAGAGTTCTGGAACAGCGTGCTGTAATACTTGCTGTCAGCACCGATGGCCGACGAGGTGGCCAGACGGGTTACTTCGTTCTTGTTGGTAGCGAAGTTGACGTTGGCGTGATAGCGGAAGTCCTTACCGATGCGGTCGTTCCACGAGAGTGCAATCTCGACACCGGTGTTGCGGATGTCACCACCGTTGATCATTGCGGGCTCTTCGTAGCCGAGCACGTCGTTCATCGGGGCCTGCACCAGCCAGTCCTTCGTGGTCTTGCGGTACCAGTCGAAGTTGAAGCCGAGGCGGCCGTCGAGGAAGCGGGCGTCGAGACCGATGTTGATCTGCTCAGAGGTCTCCCACGTCACGTCCTCGTTGGGCACGTTCTTGGCATAGGCACCCTCAGCGTAGTCGCCGCGTACGGTGTTGCCCAGATCGCTCGAGAACTTGTAGCCATAGTCCTTATAGCCGGTCGGCGAGAAGCCGATGTTCGACAGATAGTAGAAGTTGCCGATAGAGCAGTTACCGTTCTGACCCCAGCTGGCGCGAATCTTCAGGAAGTCCATCCACGAGCGGGTCTTCTCCATAAACGGCTCGTTGCTGATGACCCAGCCTGCCGAGAACGAGGGGAAGTAGCCCCAGCGGTGACCGCGTGCGAAGTTGGACGAACCGTCGGCACGGATGATGGCAGTAGCCATATACTTCTCGTCGTAGTTCCAGTTGGCACGTGCGAAGAACGAGGCAATCGAGCCCTGCATCGGGTTGTCGTAGCCCGTGTGTCCGTTGAGGGCCGTGCTGCTATAGTTAGAGGGAACGTTGTAGTCCCAGCCCTGATAGACGAGCGAGCCCGGGTTACCCGAGAAGCTCATCGACAGGCCGCTGCTCCACTGCGAGCGCTCGATAGACTGACCTACGAGCACGTCGATGTTGTGCTTGCCCAGCTGCGGCAGCGCGTAGCTCAGCGTGTTCTCCAGTGTGAAGCTGGCGCTCTCATACTCACCCATACTCAGGTTGTAGTTGGCGCTGGCGCTGGTAGAGCTGCTGCTGTAAGGCTTCTGCGTGCTGCGGCTGTTGCTGGCGCTGTAGCCCGTGTTGAACTGTCCACGGTAGCGCAGGTTCTTGATGGGCTCGATGATCCAGTAGATGGTAGCGCCCACGCCGAAGTCGCGGTTCTTGTTGATAGAGTTGTAACCACCGTTGAGGAAGTGGTTCAGCGGGTTGGAGTAGATCATATCGCTGTAGCCCACGTGGTTGGCAGCATAGCTGGCCAGCGTGCCGTCCTCGTTGTAGGGCTTCACCAGCGGCGAAGCTACGTAGGCAGCCTGCATAATGTTCCAGTAGCCGTTGCCCTCAGCGAGGTCGTGCGAGCGGTGATACCAGTACGACACGTTCTCACCGATGGTGATGATGTCGTGCTCGGCACCGAGGAGGTCCTTGCCCTTCAGCAGCACGTGCTCTGAGTTGATGCGGCCGCCGAAACGACGATAGTCGGAAGCGTTGTCACCACCCATAATACCCTCGTTCGAGCTGTAGTTCAGGCTCATCGAGAACTTCGAACGGTCCGTACCGCCGGTGAGGCTGACGGCGTGGCTGAACTGCAGCGCGTTCTTGTTCTCATACTGCTTGAACCAGTCCGTGCCGCTCCAGCCGGCGTTCACCTCGTCGAGGATGGCCTGCGGAACGAGCGACGACCAGTTGGTCGGCGTGCCGTAAGTGTTGAAGTTGGTCTCGTTGATGAGCTGCATATACTGCTGAGCGTTCACCAGACCGGGCACCTTATAGGCGTTCGACCAGCCCACGAAACCGTCGTACTGAATCTGCAGCTTGCCGGCCTTACCCTGCTTGCAGGTCACGAGAATCACACCGTTGGCAGCGCGGGCACCGTAGATGGCAGCCGAGGCAGCGTCCTTCAGCACGTCGATGCTCTCGATGTCGTTCGGGTTCAGACCGTTCAGACCGTCGTCGGCCGTACCGCTGTTGATACCGTCGATGATGAGCAGCGGCGACGAGGTACCGATGGTACCCACACCACGGATATTGACCTTAAAGCCCTTACCCGGCTGCGAGGAGCTCTGCGTGATGTTCACACCCGGCGAAGCAGCCTGCATAGCCGTCAGTGCGTTGGTGGTGTTCAGCTTGGCGATGTCTTCACCCTTCACCTGAACGGTGGCACCCGTCACCAGCTTCTTCTTCTGCACACCATAACCGACCACAACCACCTCGTCCAGTGAGTTGTTGTCTTC
>JAFUZD010000109.1 GCA_017476785.1 Prevotella sp.
CAAGTTGCAGGCTCCTGCCTACGATTACCGCCCAAGCCTAAAGCCATTAGTCTCTGACAACATCAAATAAATCTCATTTCGCGACTCCTATGGCGCGGTGGACGGGAGCTACTATTTACAGCAGCGGTGGAACCAATACGATATTGACCCTGAGACGCCCAGTGTAGGTCAACTGCTGGAAAATGCATATCAGCTGGCCGGTGAAGACACGACGGAGCGTCGCCAATTACAGCAGCACCTGTACAAGCTATTCAACATTGAGCCGTTGCTTGACAAGTATATCGTCCTGCTTTCCAGCGGCGAATTGCGCAAATTTCAGCTCACCAAGACACTGCTATCCAACCCGCGTGTACTGATAATGGACAATCCCTTCATCGGTTTGGATGCTGCCACACGCGACCAGTTGAAGCAACTTCTTGCCACTCTCTCAAACGAACAAGCATTACAAATCATCCTCGTACTTTCCAAGACTGACGACATCCCCGATTTCATTACCAACATTGTAGAAGTCAGGGAGATGCGTATAATGCCAAAAGTGACGCTCGAAGAATATCGCAACTCTAATAAGCAATCGCCTTCACACGTACTGTGCGACGACAAGCGGCAGGCTCTGCTACAACTGCCTTATCACGATAACGACTACAATGCAGACACCGTTATTCAGATGCATCACGTCAGTATTCGATATGGAGAACGGACGATTCTGAAAGAACTCGATTGGACCATCCGCAATGGTGAGCGTTGGGCGCTTTCGGGAGAGAACGGAAGTGGCAAGTCCACCCTACTCTCGCTCATCTGTGCAGACAACCCGCAAGGTTATGCCTGCGACATAGCCCTTTTCGGCCACCAGCGAGGTTCCGGTGAGAGCATCTGGGACATCAAGCGACATATCGGCTACGTATCCCCCGAGATGCACCGCGCCTACCAGAAAGACTTGCCAGCCATTCGCATTGTGGCCAGCGGACTGAAAGATTCCGTGGGACTGTATGTCAAGCCCAATGCCGAAGAATATGCAGTCTGCCGTTGGTGGCTTGATTTGTTCGGCATTGCCCAACTGGCCGACCGCCCCTTCCTCAAGCTCTCCAGCGGCGAACAGCGGCTGGTCCTGCTGGCACGCGCTTTCGTCAAAGACCCCGAGCTGCTCATTCTTGACGAACCCCTTCACGGTCTTGACTTGCGCAACCGAAGATTAGTGAAAGACATCATTGAGACATTCTGCCAACGACGTAACAAAACGATGATAATGGTAACCCACTATCAAGAAGAGTTGCCCGCCAACATCACTCACCAGCTGTATCTGAAACGAAACTGACCAATCCGCAACGCGTCTTCGTACGAAATGGAAGACAACAAGTTACTATGGTTGAAATCCGTCTGATTGTAGTCTGGTGGATTAGAAGGTCAATGGTTGAGAAAAGCAAATCAAGAAAATTTAGTAAAAAACCAATAACAGAGGGTGGTTACACTCCAGAGGTTACTAAACAGTTGAATATTGCAGCCGACAATCAAATGGTAACTCTATTAAATCGAATGGAAGATATGGTTAGTATTTCCCGTGACTTGCTCAGAGTATTAAAGGATGATACGAATGAAACGTTGAACAGAGCCGTTGATAAATTAGATAGTTAAAAGGATGGTTATTCGCCATCCTTTTCTTTGCTTAACTTTTGCTATTAAAAACTTTGCAGAGTTT
Organism: Prevotella sp.; assembly: GCA_017476785.1. Lineage (GTDB taxonomy): Bacteria > Bacteroidota > Bacteroidia > Bacteroidales > Bacteroidaceae > Prevotella. The sequence continues at coordinate 1,694 of JAFUZD010000109.1, forward strand.
TTACAATTCTATCAAAGCCATCGGCGGTAAAAGCGTTACGAGTGAACTCTTGCGTTCTTATTGTCTGTAAAGTTCCGTTCTTGTTCGTAAACTGCTTGCGGTGAACAAGGCGGTTTTCTGATTCTAACAAGTTCCATATTTCTTCGCCAATCAGTCCACGCCATTCCTTTTCAGACCGAGAAACAACGAACAACACATTTTTCTTGTTCAAGGCAATGTAGTGAACGAGCAGACGAGTAAAGCGCTGGGATGGTAATGTAACTCCAGCAGGCAAGGCTTTATATGACTTTGAGAAATAGCCGATATACTGAACGAGGGAAACATTGTCATAGATTACATCTTCAGGACTGTCTTCTGCTGATAGACCTGCTTCTTTGCGGAAGTTCTCAAAAATATCGTACCAATACCAATCGCCTATTATATTCTGAGCCTCACGATAAGTAACATTCCAACTGGTATTAGTGTTCTCGCACATAAAACTCTTTGCTCTTAGACATAACTGCGCATTGAGCTGGTACTTTATCACCTCAGTAATCTGCGGTGGCATAACTCTTGCTAACATATCATTTGCACGACATATGTAGCCTGGGTTAAGAGTTAAGACAATGACTTTAGAAGTAAGCGGATTGCCAGTAAACGGCTCAGGACGTAAGTTTGTTATAAATTCGCAGTCACCCTGATTCTTCTTGTTGAACTTTTCAATGTAGTAGGCATCATCTTTTAGTAGCCAGTTAGAATCTTTATCGAAGAAAACATCATCAATAGGGTTGATGAATTCGTAAAGACTACTCCAAGGATTGTTGTCTCTGATTTCTTGCTCGCTGATAGGAATGTCAGTTGCTGATGTAGGAGAGGTTAGTTTGTTTATCAAGTCCATACCATCGTACTTTGCTAAGATGTCTTTGTAATTCCATAAACATTGCGAGATTTGGTTTGGACGATAACGCACTAAAAGTTCTGCCGAAAGTAAATCAACAATCTGTTTTAAGGTTATTTTGATTTGCTTACCGCCTACTGTTGCTCCATCCGTTAGGATAGTATAAGTAAGCCAGTCCTGATGTGTTCCGTTGCTCCTTATATATTCGATGGCATTAGCAAGACCAAGTCTTATATCATTCTCATACTCTGCGTGGTTTTCAAGATACGACTTAATAGCGGAATATAAATTAAGACCTTGCCAAAGACAATATCCCAACTCCAAGAGTTTTTCATCAAGACTTAGTTCTTCACTTTCAGCACCTACACCAAAGTACGCTCTAATAGTTCTTGGTAGTCTGACTTGATTACCTACACCCCAATAGTTTCTTAGCTCTGCCATACGACTGCATTGTTTTAAGTCCTCCGAGGCAGACTGTTGGAGTGGTTCAACTTTGCTTTACGAAAGTGGACTGCCTTCTGCGCCTATGTAAAGCATCGCCAAACGCTTGTATGTATGCACAGAAAGGCAGTCCACTGTATATGAACTGCCGCCTGTGTCTCATACATACTTTGTTTGAAATTGGCGATTTCTACATAGCGAGACACATTCGTCGGTGTAAAGGTACGAAATGTTTGTTGAAATTGAGCGAAAATTGCCAAATTTCTGCTATTTGAGCATTGTTTTTGAGATTTTTACATAGAAAAAAGACAGAGGAACAAGAACGTATCACATTAGTCTGTCATTTGTAGTATGCAACCAACTCCCATTGGCCGAGAGCGTTGCACTCAAAACGTGAAAATAGAAATATTAAATGTTTCATATTGATTCTTTGTTTTGATTGATACATTTTAAGTGTATTCTGATACTTTGAGCAGGCTCTTTGAATAGTAGTTTCTCTGTCCTCATTAAGAATAACGCAAAACACCGCTATATTATTGCGCCATATAAGGCCAGTTTGAGCCACGGCAAAGACCACGAAAGGCCACGCAATCGTAGCAAGGTTATAATAAGCGTTGAGCGTGGTTTGCTTGCGACCGCCTAAGAATGGTGGTTGTAGCCACGGTGTTTGTGGTAAACAAGTATATAACTCACCTGTAGCCTAATTCACCGTTAAGTGGAAGCAGCCCTGCTTCACCTCATACTTAATGTAGCAACGCTCCTGCTGGCGGAAATCACGCAGCACTTCGGAGAGTACCCATTTCAGCGTATCATTGCGAACTGCACGGCGAGCCGGCCCATCTGGATCTTCAACTGTGCGATAACGGTTGTAACAGATATCGAAGGTCGTCCCATAGAGATGACACGAGTTCTCCGTGGCGTTACCATTGCGCAGGCGCAGACGTCTCACATCGTCCTCACTTCGCAACACGCTGGTGACAATCAGTTGATGAAGAGGGACGCCTTTGACATACAAGCTATCGTAAAAGGCACGGCCAATGTCTTGTAGAAGTACGGCAGCACGAGGCACGAGATAGGGAATGCTGCTGGTGAGCCTGTCAACGTGATAATAGGGATTGCTCCCCACAAAGACCAGTTCCTTCTTCCGCATCTCGGCATCCTCCCGATTCTTGACTGGCGAAACCCCATTCCGATGAGCGGCCACCAACTGCACGCTATTGCTGTCGGGAAAAGCGGCCTGATAATTAGCCACGCTGAATATCCGATGAGGGGCATCCACCACGAGCACCCTATCCTCCACGACAGGAGGAAGGTTGGAGGTCAACGTCTCTGTTTCCTGCTCCACGGCAGTGCTTGGCATAGCAATGGCAGGAAAGAGGACACGGACGACAGCAAGAACGGCAACAACCGCCACAAAGCCCATCAAAAATCTGTTTTTTGTCAGTTTCATCGAAAAAAATCCGTTTTCAACTGCAAAGTTACGCAAAAAGTAGCGAATATATGAAAAAGAATTCGTAATTTTGCGCTGAATTTCAAAACAAGCATATCCATTGACAGAAAAGCATATCGTACTTGAGGACATTGACCCCGTGGTGTTTTACGGCACGGGCAACAGTCATCTGCAAATGATTCGGGCCTTATTCCCGAAACTACGCATCGTGGCACGCGACAATGTGATACGTGTGCTGGGCGACGAGGAACAGATGGCCATATTCGAGGAAAACGTAGAAACAATGCGTAAGCACGTATTGAAATTCAATGCACTGAAAGAAGAGGACATTATCGACATCATTAAAGGTCACAAGACAAAGGATGAGGTCCCCGAGGGCGTAGTGGTCTATTCGATGTCTGGCCGTCCCATCAAAGCCCGCAGCGAAAACCAGCAACGGTTGATTGATGCCTACCAGCAGAATGATATGGTGTTTGCCGTAGGACCTGCCGGTACAGGAAAAACCTATTTGAGTATAGCATTGGCCGTAAAAGCACTGAAAGAGAAGACCGCCAAGAAGATTATCCTAAGCAGGCCGGCCGTGGAGGCCGGAGAGAAACTGGGATTCCTGCCCGGTGATATGAAAGACAAGATAGATCCCTACCTGCAACCGCTCTATGACGCGCTTGAGGATATGTTGCCACAAGTGAAGTTGCAGGATATGATGGAGAAGCACATCATCCAGATTGCCCCACTGGCCTTTATGCGCGGCAGGACATTGAGTGATGCCGTTGTCATTTTGGACGAAGCACAGAATACGACGCCGGCACAAATCAGGATGTTTCTCACGCGAATGGGCTGGAACACGAAGATGATCATTACGGGCGATATGACCCAGATAGACTTGCCCCGCGAGCAGAAGAGCGGCTTGAAAGAAGCACTGCACATCCTACGAGACATTGACGGCATCAGAGTGGTTGAACTCAACCGAAAAGACATTGTGCGCCATAAGTTGGTGACACGAATCGTCAACGCATACGAAGCATTTGACAAAAAAAAACAACATAACAATGAAAGCATTAACACAGACTGATTTTCATTTCGAAGGACAGAAAAGCGTGTACCACGGTAAAGTACGCGACGTGTATGACATCAATGATGACCTGTTGGTGATGGTAGCAACAGACCGTATTTCGGCATTTGATGTCATTCTGCCCAAAGGCATCCCCTACAAGGGACAGGTTCTCAACCAGATTGCCGCAAAGTTCTTGGACGCTACGACCGACATCTGTCCTAACTGGAAGCTGGCTACCCCCGACCCTATGGTAACGGTGGGACTGAAATGCGAGGGATTTCGCGTGGAGATGATTATCCGCAGCATTCTTACCGGTTCGGCGTGGCGTGAATATAAAAACGGATGCCGCGAGCTGTGCGGTGTGCGCCTCCCTGACGGAATGAAGGAGAACGAACGGTTCCCCGAGCCCATCATTACGCCGACGACAAAGGCCGACGAGGGGCACGACCTTAACATCTCGCGCGAAGAAATCATTGCACAGGGACTGGTCAGTGCAGAGGATTACGCCATTATGGAAGACTATACACGTAAAATCTTTGCGCGCGGACAGGAAATCGCTGCCAAGCAAGGCTTAATCTTGGTCGACACCAAATACGAGTTTGGCAAGCGCGACGGGAAGGTGTATCTCATTGACGAAATCCACACGCCCGACTCCAGCAGATATTTCTATGCCGACGGCTATGAAGAAAAGCTGGCAAAAGGTGAGCCTCAACGCCAACTCTCCAAGGAGTTTGTGCGCCAATGGCTCATTGAGCACGACTTTATGAATGAGCCCGGGCAGCAAATGCCTGAGATTACAGACGAGTATGCAGCAAGCGTCAGCGAGCGATACATAGAGCTCTATGAGCATATCACGGGTGAGAAATTTGACAAAGCTGCCGACAGCGATGAGCTCGCAGCCCGCATTGAGCGCAACGTAGCAGCATTCTTAAAGAACCGATAATCACTGAAGGACAGTCGTGTACAAGCAGGAGGAGATAAAGCCCTACGGACAGGAGGTTGCAAAAGAGCAACAGGTGGAGCAGATGTTCGACAACATTGCTGCCACCTACGACAAGCTGAACCACCGCCTATCGTGGGACATTGACAAAGGCTGGCGTCGGAAAGCCATCAAGCAACTGGTTCCGCACAAGCCGCTGTCGATTCTCGACATTGCTACCGGCACGGGCGATTTTGCCATTATGGCGGCGCAGATGCTCCACCCGTTACAGCTAACAGGTGTGGACATCAGCGAGGGAATGATGAACATCGGACGGGAGAAAGTAGAAAGATTGGGATTGACTTCTGTCATCTCGTTTGCTAAAGAAGACTGCCTGCATCTCTCCTACGAAGACAATTCATTCGACGCCGTCACTGCAGCGTTCGGCATTCGCAACTTTGCCGATCTGGACAAAGGACTGTCTGAAATGTACCGCGTACTGAAACCCGGGGGACATCTGAGCATCGTCGAGCTTACGACACCTGTCTCGTTCCCGATGAAGCAGCTCTTCAAATTCTACTCACACACCATATTGCCTGCCTACGGAAGAATGATTTCCAAAGACGAGAGTGCCTACCACTACCTGACGGCCACTATCGAAGCATTTCCACAGGGAGAGCTAATGACGGAGATTCTGAAGAAAGCAGGATTCACGGATGCCAAGTTCAAACGGCTGACCTTTGGCATTTGTACGATGTATTTAGCAACCAAATAACTACGACAATGGATAAATATGGACTTATTGGCTTCCCTTTGGGACATTCATTCTCCATCAGCTACTTCAACCAGAAGTTTGCTGACGAAGGTATTGATGCCACTTACGAGAACTTTGAAATCTCAACCATCGATGCTCTCCCCGAGATATTGGATTCCAATCCTAATCTCCGTGGCCTGAATGTCACTATTCCCTACAAGCAGAAAGTCATCTCTTTTCTGGACTATCTCAGTCCTGAAGCGCGTGCAATCGGAGCCGTCAATGTTATCCGGGTAACGCACGAGGGGAACGACACCATTTTGAAGGGATTCAACAGCGACGTCATCGGCTTTACCAAAAGCATAGAACCGATGCTCGACAAGAAATGGCATAAGAAAGCATTGATTCTGGGAACGGGCGGAGCCTCGAAGGCTATTGACTACGGTCTGCGCAATCTGGGACTGGAGACCGTCTTTGTCAGCAGGTACGAAAGACCGGGGACAATCCAATATAAAGGTATTACGCCAGAGGTCGTAAAAGAATACAATGTCATTGTGAACTGTACGCCAGTCGGGATGTATCCCCATACGGAAGAGTGCCCAGAGCTTCCCTACGAAGCAATGGACTCTCATACCATTCTCTATGACTTAATCTACAATCCCGATGCCACACTCTTTATGAAAAAAGGTGAGCAATACGGAGCCAATACCAAGAACGGACTGGAGATGCTCCTGCTACAGGCCTTCGCCAGTTGGGAATTCTGGCATAGCAAAGAATAATCGAACTTTCACTTTTATGGAACAATCTAATCGTTATATGATGCGTGGCGTCAGTGCCGCCAAAGAAGATGTGCACAACGCCATCAAAAACATTGACAAGGGTATTTTCCCACAAGCATTCTGCAAGATTATCCCCGACATTCTCGGCGGTGACCCCGACTATTGTAACATTATGCACGCCGACGGAGCCGGAACGAAATCATCCTTGGCGTATATGTATTGGAAAGAGACGGGCGACCTGAGTGTATGGAAAGGCATCGCACAGGATGCACTGATAATGAATACCGACGACTTGCTGTGCGTAGGCGCAGTGGACAATATTCTCGTCTCAAGCACCATTGGCCGCAACAAGATGCTGATACCGGGCGAGGTCATCTCGGCCATTATCAATGGAACAGACGAGCTGCTGCAACAGATGCGCAATATGGGTATCGGTATCTATGCCACCGGTGGCGAGACTGCCGATGTAGGCGATCTGGTGCGCACCATCATCGTGGATTCCACCGTTACGTGCAGGATGAAGCGCGCTGACGTTATCAATAATGCAAATATACGTCCCGGCGATGTGATTGTCGGTCTGTCGTCCTGTGGACAGGCCAGCTATGAACAGCAGTACAACGGCGGAATGGGCAGCAATGGGCTGACCTCGGCCCGTCACGACGTGTTTGCCAAGTATCTGGCAGAAAAGTATCCGGAGAGCTACGACCACGCCGTGCCCGACGAGCTGGTGTACAGCGGTCACTACCAGCTGAACGAAAGCATCGATGGGACGCCAGTCAACGCAGGCCAGCTGGTGCTGAGCCCCACACGCACCTATGCCCCCGTCATCAAGCGAGTTCTCGACGAGTTGCGTGGAGAGATTCACGGAATGGTGCATTGCACAGGCGGTGCCCAGACCAAGGTATTGCACTTCGTTGGCAACGACTGCCACGTAGTCAAAGACCAGATGTTCCCTATCCCCCTACTCTTCCGCATCATCCACGAGGAAAGCCAGACCGACTGGAAAGAAATGTACAAAGTGTTCAATATGGGACACAGAATGGAGATATACGTCAGTCCCGAAATCGCTGATCAGATTATAGCAATCTCCAAGAGCTTCAATATTGACGCCCAGATTATCGGACACATTGAGAAAGGTTCAAAAAGCCTGACCATCAAGAGCGAGTACGGGACCTTCGAATACGAATAATAAGGAATATGGCAGACAACAATAACATATTAGAGAAACTGGACGGCTTGGAATCGCGCTATGAGGAGGTGTCAACACTCATTACAGACCCCGACGTCATTGCCGATCAGGAACGCTACGTAAAACTGACCCGTGAATACAAAGAGCTGGGAGACATAATGGATGCCCGGAAGCGCTACATTGCCTGTCTGAACAGCATCCGGGAAGCTAAGGATATTCTGGCCAACGAGACTGACCCGGAGATGAAAGAGATGGCACGGGAAGAACTGGCCGAGAACGAGGTCCTGCAGCCCAAGATAGAAGAAGAGATTAAGATTGCACTGGTACCGAAAGACCCAGAAGACGCCAAGAATGTGCAGATGGAGATTCGCGCCGGTACTGGTGGCGACGAAGCGGCGCTCTTTGCAGGCGACCTATTCCAGATGTACAAGAAGTTCTGCGATACAAAGGGATGGTCGCTGTCCATTACCAGCGTGTCGGAAGGAGCGGTCGGTGGTTTTAAGGAAATAGACTTCGCTGTCAGCGGAGACAATGTATATGGCACGCTGAAATACGAGTCGGGCGTACACCGCGTACAGCGCGTACCTGCAACGGAGACGCAGGGACGTATGCACACGTCAGCCGCGACAGTGGCCGTACTGCCTGAAGCCGACAAGTTTGAAGTCAACATCAACGAGGGCGACATAAAATGGGACACATTCCGCAGCTCCGGAGCGGGCGGACAGAATGTCAACAAAGTGGAGTCTGGCGTGCGTCTGCGCTACCCGTGGCGGAATCCCAACACGGGAGAAGTAGAGGAAATCCTCATTGAATGTACCGAAACGCGCGACCAGCCGAAAAACAAAGAGCGCGCGCTGTCACGTCTGCGCACCTTTATATACGACCGCGAGCATCAGAAATACGTGGACGACATCGCCAACCGGCGTAAGACGCTGGTATCGACAGGCGACCGTTCGGCCAAGATACGCACCTACAACTTCCCGCAAGGACGCGTCACGGACCACCGCATTGGATACACCACCCACGACCTGACAGGATTTCTCGGCGGCGACATCCAAGAGATGATTGACGCGCTCACCGTGGCAGAGAATGCAGAAAGAATGAAAGAATCAGAATTATAGACAAGCCTATGAACAGACAAGAACTTATCCATCAGATTCGTGAAAAGAAGTCTTTCTTGTGCGTCGGTTTAGATACGGATACCAAGAAGATGCCGCCACACCTATTAAATAATGAGGACCCCATCTTCGAATTCAACAAGTCCATCATCGATGCTACGGCTCCTTACTGTGTGGCCTACAAACCCAATCTGGCTTTCTACGAAGCCTTTGGGGTGAAAGGAATGATAGCCTTTGAAAAGACAATCAAGTATCTTAAGGAAAACTACCCCACACACTTTATCATTGCAGATGCCAAACGGGGCGATATTGGCAATACGTCGGCGATGTATGCACGAACCTTCTTTGAAGAGTACGACATCGACTCACTGACCGTAGCTCCGTATATGGGCGAAGACAGCGTGACGCCTTTCCTCGGCTACAAAGACAAATGGGTCATATTGTTGGCCCTGACGAGCAATCACGGTTCGCACGACTTCCAGCTGACAGAGGATGCCAAAGGCGAGAAGCTCTTTGAACGGGTGCTGAAGACTTCGCAACAATGGGGAACAGATGAGAATATGATGTATGTCGTAGGAGCTACGCAGGGACGTATGTTTGAAGACATCCGCCGACTGGTGCCCAACCATTTCCTGCTGGTTCCCGGCGTGGGGGCACAGGGCGGCTCTTTGCAGGAGGTATGCAAATATGGTATGACAAAAGACTGCGGGCTGCTGGTCAACTCATCGCGCGGTATTATCTACGCCTCCAATGGTGAGGACTTCGCCCAAGCGGCTGCATTGGCTGCCAAGAAGCTGCAAGAAGAAATGGCTGAAGAGCTGGCCAAACACATCAGCTAAGTATCGGTCACAATAAATTCTCGCGAGAATCTTCAGAATTCTCGCGAGAATTTTTCAAATTTACGCGAGAATTTGAATCCAATGAATGAACATAAGATTATCAACGACCCCGTTTTCGGATTTATTAAGATACCCCGCGGACTGCTCTATGACATCGTTCAGCATCCGCTGATGCAACGCCTCAACCGAATTAACCAACTGGGACTGGCCTCCGTGGTCTATCCCAGCGCACGCCATACACGCTTCCAGCATTCATTGGGAGCATTTCATCTAATGAGTGAGGCACTGGTATCCTTACAGCAGAAAGGCATCTTCATTTTCGATTCAGAGGTCGAAGCCGTTGAGGCTGCCATTCTGATGCACGACATTGGGCACGGCCCGTTCTCACACGTATTGGAGAACACGCTTATCAGCGGCATATCACACGAAGAGATTTCGTTGCTGATGATGGAGCAAATCAACCGAGATATGGGCGGACAGCTGAATCTGGCCATCAGCATCTTCAAGAATGAATACCCCAATAAGATATTCCACCAACTGCTTAGCAGCCAATTAGATATGGACAGGCTGGACTATCTGCGCCGCGACTCATTTTTCACCGGCGTCACTGAAGGCAACATCGGAAGCGCCCGAATCATTAAGATGCTAAACGTAAAAGACGAGCAGCTGGTGGTTGACTCTAAAGGCATCTACTCTATTGAGAATTATCTGACCTCCCGCCGACTGATGTATTGGCAGGTCTATCTGCACAAGACGGCGGTTGCCTATGAGAAAGTGCTGGTGAACACGCTACTGCGCGCAAAGGACCTTGCACAATCGGGGAAAGACATCTATGCGCCCCCTGCCCTACACTACTTCCTGTACAACAATGTAGATGCTGATTGGTTCAACAGCCACGAAGAGGCTCTGCTGACCTATGAAGAACTGGACGACAACGACATTTGGAGCAGTCTGAAAGTATGGAAGCATAGCGACGACAAGATTCTCGCTACACTTGCAACGGATATGTTGGACCGGAAAATCTTCAAAGTCGAAGTGTATGAGGAGCCTGTCAGCGAGGAACGGATAGCAGCCGTCAAGCGCGAGATTACAGAGAAAATGGAGATTGCAGAAAGCGATGCCCATTATCTGATGAGCGTCAACACCATTCAAAAGGATATGTACAATCCCGACGACGACAGCATCGGAATTCTTTACAAAGACGGAACCGTAAAAGACATTTCTGAAGCCTCAGAACTGCTCAACGTACAACTACTTTCTAAAAAAATAAGAAAATACTATCTCTGTTATCAACGATTCTAAAGTTTTTTTGCTATATTTGCACAATTAATGAAACCAAAAGAAGCAAGATGGAATTTACAGCCAAGCAAATAGCCGACTTCATAGGTGGCCGCGTGGAAGGAAATGAAGATGCCCACGTCCACACTTTTGCCAAGATAGAGGAAGGTACCGAGGGTGCCATCTCATTCCTCTCTAATCCTAAATATACGCATTACATTTACGACACGAAGTCGAGCATCGTCCTTATCAACGAAGACGTAGAGTTGGAAAAGCCGGTCAGTGCGACACTGATAAGAGTGAAGAACGCCTACGAATGCGTGGCAAAGCTGTTGCAGCTGTATGCAGCGAGCCAACCGAAGAAGAAAGGCATTGACTCTCTGGCATTCGTATCTCCCACTGCCAGCATTGGTAAGGATGTCTACATCGGTGCCTTTGCCTATATTGGCGACAATGCCGTCGTTGGTGACGGCACACAGATTTATCCCCACACCGTTATTGGCGACGGGGCCCAGATAGGCAACGGTTGCCTGCTCTATCCAAATGTGACGATATACCATCAGTGCAAATTGGGAAATAACGTGACAATCCACGCAGGAACAGTCATTGGCTCCGACGGATTCGGATTTGCCCCCAATGCAGAAGGCTATGAAAAGATTCCGCAGATAGGCATCGTTACCATAGAGGACGACGTAGAGATTGGGGCCAACACCTGCATTGACCGCTCTACAATGGGAACGACAACGATTCACAAAGGTGTGAAACTGGACAATCTGGTTCAGATTGCCCACAATGTAGAGGTTGGCGAGTACACGGTTATGTCGGCTCAAGTAGGCATTGCCGGTTCTACGAAGGTAGGCTCGTGGTGTATGTTTGGCGGACAGGTGGGCTTGGCGGGCCACATCACGGTTGGCGATAAGGTACTGCTGGGTGCACAGAGTGGCGTGCCAAGCAGCCTGAAAAGCGAGCAGACACTGATAGGAACGCCGCCTATGGAACCGACGCCATACTTTAAGTCACAGGCCATCTTCCGCAGATTACCAGACCTTTACAAGCAAATCAATGAACTGCAGAAGCAGGTCGACGAACTAAAAAAGAAATAATCAGAATATGAATGATATGATGAAGCAAAAGACCTTAAAAGGCAGTTTCTCTCTCTTCGGTAAGGGACTGCATACAGGACTCAGCCTTACGGTGACATTTAATCCTGCTCCAGAGAACACTGGCTATAAGATACAGCGAATAGACTTGGATACTCAGCCCATTATCGATGCCATTGCAGAGAACGTGGTCGACACACAGCGGGGCACCGTACTGGGCAAGGGTGAAGTAAGGGTATCGACCGTGGAACACGGATTGGCTGCACTTTATGCCTTAGGCATTGACAACTGCCTGATTCAAGTGAACGGGCCTGAATTCCCCATACTCGATGGCAGTGCCATCAAGTATGTAGAAAAAATCAACGAAGTGGGAGTTGAAGAGCAAAGCGCACCGAAAGACTGGTATATCATCAGAAAGAAGATTGAGGTAAAAGACGACTCTACGGGTTCGAGCATTGTTATTCTGCCCGATGAAGAATTTAGCGTGACGGCAATGTGCTCGTTCAACTCTAAGTTCATCAACAGCCAGTTTGCATCGTTAGACAAAGTAGAGGATTTTGCTAAGGAGATTTCACCAGCCCGCACTTTCGTCTTCGTGCGCGACATTGAGCCATTGCTTAAGGCCAATCTCATCAAAGGAGGCGATATGGACAATGCCATCGTCATCTACGAGAAACAGATTTCACAGGAGCAGCTGGACAAATTGGCCGATATGCTAAAAGTCGAGCACCGGGATGCCACAGAGATGGGCTACATCCAGCATAAGCCACTGGTGTGGGAGAACGAGTGCACACGACATAAGCTGCTTGATGTCATCGGAGATATGGCACTGATAGGCAAGCCGATAAAAGGCCGCATCATTGCCACACGTCCCGGCCATACCGTCAACAATAAGTTTGCACGCCAGATGCGGAAGGAGATTCGTAAGCACGAGATTCAGGCGCCTATCTACGACCCCAATGAGGAGCCGATTATGGACGTGAACCGCATCAGAGAGCTGCTGCCCCACCGCTATCCGATGCAGCTTGTTGACAAAGTGATTGCACTGGGAGCCACAAGCATTGTCGGCGTAAAGAATGTGACGGGCAACGAACCGTTCTTCCAAGGCCACTTCCCGCAAGAGCCGGTAATGCCCGGTGTGCTGCAGATTGAGGCAATGGCACAGTGCGGAGGCCTGTTGGTGCTCAATACATTAGAAGAACCGGAGCGATGGTCAACCTATTTTATGAAGATTGACGGCGTGAAGTTCCGCCAGAAAGTGGTTCCCGGCGACACTCTGATATTTAAGGTAGACCTACTGGCTCCTGTGCGCCACGGCATATCCTCTATGCGCGGCTATATCTTCGTGGGCGACCACGTCGTGGCGGAAGCTACGTTTACAGCCCAAATAGTAAAGAATAAATAAGTAATGTATTTGATATGAACCAGATAAGTCCTATGGCCTATGTCGATCCCGAGGCAATACTCGGCGACAACAATATCATCGGGCCTTTTTGCTACATCGACAAGAATACCGTTATCGGCGACAACAATAAGCTGTACAACAGCGTCACTATCCATACGGGAGCCCGTATCGGAAACAACAATGAGTTCTTCCCGGGAGCAAGTATCAGTACCAAACCGCAAGACTTGAAATTCAAAGGAGAAGAGACGCTCTGTGAGATTGGCAATGACAACAGCATCCGCGAGAACGTGACAATTAGCCGTGGAACGGCCAGCAAAGGAAAGACCGTGGTGGGCTCGAACAATCTTTTAATGGAGAATATGCACGTTGCCCACGACTGCGTAATTGGTAATGGCTGTATTATTGGAAACTCAACGAAGTTCGCTGGCGAAGTTGTCGTCGACGACTATGCCATCATCTCTGCCACCTGCCTTTTCCATCAGTTCTGCCGAGTAGGCAGCTACATTATGTTCCAAGGCGGATCGCGTACCAGCCAAGACATTCCACCCTTTGTTATTGCCGGCAAAGAGCCCGTTCGCTATGCAGGCGTCAACCTGATAGGCCTGCGTCGTCGTGGATTCACAAACGAGACCATTGAAGCCATCCACGATGCGTACCGCATCATTTACTCCAAAGGGGTACTGAAGGACGGCATCACTGAGGCACGAGCCAAATATCCAGACTCGAAAGAAGTGGAGTACATCTGCTCGTTTATTGAGACTTCAAAGCGAGGTGTCATCAGATAAATGAAGAAGCTCATCGTGGTCACGGGTCCCACAGCCGTGGGCAAGACAGAGCTGTGTATTGATATTGCCCGACAATATCAGATTCCTATTATCAATGCCGACTCCCGACAGATATACCGAGAGCTGAAAATCGGCACAGCATCGCCTTCCGCCGAACAACTCAGTGCCGTCAAGCACTATTTTGTAGGGACGCTCAGCCTGTCAGACTACTACAATGCTTCAATGTACGAGCAGGATGTATTGGCACTTTTGGACGACTTGTTCCGCAACAGCGACATCGCGCTGATGACAGGCGGCTCGATGATGTACATTGATGCCGTGTGCAACGGCATTGATGACATTCCTACGATTCGGGAGGATATCCGCACGCAGATGAAAGAGAAATACGAACGTGAAGGCTTGGAGAGCCTGTGCGAAGAACTGCGCCGACTGGACCCTCAGCACTACGAAATCGTTGACAGGAAGAATCATCGCCGCGTCATCCACGCACTGGAAATCTGTTATCAGACAGGAACCACATACACATCATTCCGAAAGCGAGAAAACAAGAAACGCCCCTTTGACATTATCAAGATTGGCCTTAACCGCAATCGCGACGAATTATACCAGCGGATTAATCATCGCGTTGACAGAATGATGGAAGAAGGACTGTGCGACGAGGCCCGCGATTTGTACCATCTGCGCAACTATAATGCACTAAACACCGTAGGCTATAAGGAGATGTTCAACTATCTGGACGGGACTTGGACTTTGGAAGAAGCAACAGAGCGAATCAAAGGCAACACCCGCCGCTATGCCCGCAAACAACTGACGTGGTACAAGCGAGACACGGCGATGAACTGGTTCCATCCTAACGATACGACTACAATCAGAAACTACATATCACAAGCAATATGAGTGAGCCATCAACAAAAGAAAGAGGAGCCTTTCTGCGCTATACTCTCCTCTGCCAACAAAAGATAGCCAGCAGTTGGTCGTGGTACAAACGACTCTATCACGGACATTGGTACGTGAAAATTACAGCGGGCCTCCTGTCCTTTGTCATTGCGTTTGTCCTCTACCTCGTCGCTGTCGACATCAATTTCCTTTGGCTTTTTGGCAAATCGCCCAGCATTAATGCCATTATGCATCCCAAGACACCGCAGGCCTCGGTGCTTTACAGTGCTGACGGCGTGCAGATTGGAAAGTATTTCAGCGAGAACCGTACGCTGGTAGATTACGAAGAGATTAGTCCGGTATTCTGGAGTGCACTGATTGACACTGAGGACGAGCGGTTCTATCAGCATTTCGGTATCGACTTCAAAGGTGTGGGGGCTGCTTTCAAAGACTACGTTGTCCATCACGAAGCCCGTGGAGCCTCCACTATCACACAACAGCTGGTGAAGAATATGTTCCGTGTGCGCACCGAGTATTCCACTGGTTTGCTGGGCAACATTCCCGGACTGAAGATGCTCATAATGAAGAGCAAAGAATGGATTACGGCTGTCAAGCTCGAACTGTTCTTCAACAAGAAGGAGATTCTCACAATGTATGCCAACACCGTGGACTTCGGTTCCAATGCCTATGGCATCAAGACCGCCGCAAAGACTTACTTTGGCATCACGCCGAAAGAACTGACGGCAGAACAGGCTGCCGTTCTTGTTGGTCTGTTGAAAGCCACCACTTACTATAATCCCCGCATCAATCCGAAGAACAGTCTGAGGCGGCGCAACACTGTGCTCCATAATATGCTGGAACGGGGCGACATTCCTCAAGCACAATATGACTCACTGAAGGACGTCCCCATTCGACTTGATTACAGCGTAGAGAACAACTACGACGGACAAGCGCTTTACTTCCGGGAAGCCGTAGCCCACGAACTTAAAGAATGGTGCGATGACAATGGTATCGACCTCTATAAAGACGGTCTGAAGATATACACTACTATCGACACCCGGATGCAACAATATGCTGAAGCTGCCGCCATCAAGCAGATGAAACAGGTGCAACGCAACTTCAACAACCATTGGGGAAAGACGAATCCGTGGCAAGACGAACACCACGTGGAAATTCCCCACTTCATCGAAGATTTAGCGGAGAAGTTACCTTGTTATAAATATCTGAAGCAAAAGTACCCCAACCAGCCAGACAGCGTACAATACTGGCTCAATGCCCCCCACACCGTCCGTCTTTTCGACTACGAGCAGGGATTCATAGAGCAGCAGATGAGCACGCTGGACTCTATTCGCTATATGGAGCACTTTATGCACTGCGGCTTCGTAGCCATTGAGCCACAGACCGGGCACGTAAAGGCGTGGGTAGGCGACGTGGATTTCCAGACGTGGAAGTATGACAAAGTAACCGCAATGCGACAGCCCGGTTCCACCTTCAAACTCTTCGTATATGCCGAGGCGATGAATCAGGGACTTACTCCCTGCGACAAGCGCACTGACTCCTACTTTGCGATGAAGGTCTACGATGCCCGCGAGAAACGGGAAGTAACGTGGGCACCGACCAATGCCAACGGCTACTTCACCGGCGACTCAATGCCACTGAAAGCCGCCTTTGCCCAGAGTACCAACTCCATAGCCGTCAAACTGGGACAGGAATGCGGCATCAACAATATTGTCAACACTGCCCGCGCAATGGGCATCCACAGTCAGCTCGCCCCAACCCCGGCACTGGCGCTGGGCTCCAGCGACGTCAATCTGTTGGAGCTGGTCAACAGCTACGCCACGGCCGCCAACGACGGAGAAATGCACCAGCCCGTACTCGTACTACGCATCCTCGATCGCGACGGAAAGGAAATATATAGCGCTCCCACCGAAGGCCGTCAGGCCATTCCTTACCATAGCGCCTATCTCCTGCAGCAACTGCTGATGGGCGGAATGCGAGAGCCCGGTGGCACCAGTCAAAGCCTTTGGGGCTATGTAGGTGCATTCAACGATACTGACTTTGGCGGAAAGACCGGCACGTCCAACAATCATAGCGATGCTTGGTTTGTCGGTGTTAGCCCACGGCTTGTTGCGGGCGCTTGGGTGGGTGGCGAGTATCGCAGCATCCATTTCCGTACGGGAGCCCTCGGTCAGGGCAGCCGTACAGCCCTTCCCATCTGCGGCTACTTCTTCCAATCGGTGTTCGCTGACCCAGCTTTCAAGCACTACCGCGCTAAATTCGGCAAGCCACGCGACGCCAGCGTCCGCTATGAGATGTACACTTGCGGAAGCTATTATCGCAGCAACGATGCCGACTCGCTTGACGTTGACAGTCTTGATGTTGCCACTGGCGGCAGCGGCAATACGATGGAGATGGACGAAGAGGGTAACCCTATTATCCACCAGCCATCAGCACCGCAGGAGAATAACGAGCCGGCTGACGGTCAACAGGAGGCCATCGCTGGAAAAGAGGAATAATATCTTTAGCGCGAACAGCCAATGCAGGAATTAGATCTCGACAATAAGGAATGGCAGGCCGCCCTGCACCTCATCGACAATACCCAGCGCTCACTTTTCCTTACCGGAAGAGCGGGCACGGGTAAGTCTACTTTCCTGCGCTACGTATCCCGCAATACCCACAAGAAGCACGTCGTCCTCGCTCCCACGGGCATCGCTGCCATCAATGTCGGAGGACAGACACTCCACAGCTTTTTCCGTCTGCCTTTCCACCCTCTCCTGCCCAACGACAGCCGCTACAATGCCCGCAACATCCGTCAGACACTCAAGTACAGCTCAGACCACACCCAGTTGCTGCGCCAGCTGGAACTCATCATCATCGACGAGATATCTATGGTGCGTGCCGACATCATCGACTTCATCGACCGTGTGCTACGCATCTATTGCCGCAATATGCGCCAGCCGTTTGGCGGCAAGCAGCTGCTCCTCGTGGGCGACATTTACCAACTGGAACCCGTACTGAAGGAAGACGAGTGGCGACTGCTGCAGCCCTATTATTCCTCTGCCTACTTCTTTGCAGCCCACGTCTTCCACGACTTCCAGCTCGTCAGCATCGAGTTACAGAAAGTCTACCGCCAAACCGACCCTCAGTTTGTCAGCATTCTGGACCGCATCCGCCGCAACGCAGCCACCGATGCTGACCTCACAGCCCTCAACGAGCGGTGTGAGCGTGCTGCCGAAGTGCAGGGCGCTAAAGAGAGCGGACTCAAGATTACGCTTGCCACACGCCGTGACACCGTAGACTACATCAACGACCAGCATCTGAAGCAGCTGGACGGCAATGCCACCATATTCAATGGAAAAATCAGCGGCGACTTCCCATTGACCTCACTACCCGCTCCTACCGAGCTCTGCCTCAAGCCCGGCGCACAGGTCATCTTCACCAAGAACGACCGCGAGCACCGCTGGGTCAACGGAACGCTCGGCGTGGTTTCTGCCATCGATGAGGAGCTGGAACTGGTCACCGTGGTGGCCGAAGACGGCAGTGAACACGATGTAGAACGCGAAGTGTGGGAGAATGTGCGCTACACATTCAACGAGCAAGAGCAGAAGATCGAGGAGCAGCAGCTCGGCACTTTCACCCAGTTTCCCCTCCGGCTGGCGTGGGCCATCACCGTACACAAGAGTCAGGGACTCACGTTCAGTCAGGTGCGTATAGACCTCAGCGGCGGTGCTTTCGCTGCCGGCCAGACCTACGTAGCCCTAAGCCGGTGTACAAGTCTCAGAGGCATCAGTCTTGCCCAGCCCGTCAAGTTGGCCGACATTATTGTCCGTCCCGAGGTTGTTGGCTTTGCGCGCAGCTACAACAACCAGCAACTATTGCGCCAAGCTTTGAGCCAGAATCAGGCCGACCGCGCCTATTGCGCAGCTGTCGAAGCCTTCGACCGACAGGACTTCGACGCCTTTCTCACCCATTTCTTTCTGGCCATCCACAGTCGCTACGACATTGAGCAGCCCGTAGCTCGCCGTTTCATCCGCCGTAAGCTCGGCATCATTGGCCGCCTGCAGACGGAGAATGAGCAGTTGCGCGATGAAATCAAGCGCAAAGAGAAGTTCCTAAAGCGGCTGGCAGCCGAATACACGCTGCTGGGCAAGGAATGTGAGCAGGAGCATATGGCTGATGCAGCCATCCGCAACTACGAGAAAGCCCTCGAGCTCTATCCCGAGGCGTCCGAGCCTCGGCGGCGAATGGAACGGCTCAAGAAAAACACCAGAAAGTAAGACAAGAAAAGAATTTCGTAAGAAAGAGGCTGGAAATCCAGAATTTTAGTTATCTTTGCAAGTGCTTAGCATCGTCAAGTCTGCTGCACGGCAGACGGTGGTGCAAGCATATATATGAATTGGCGTTTGCTGACGCTTGGAGTGACGTTTCAAACTTCGCAACTTTCTAACCCCTACTGATTTTCAGCGACTTATAAGAGCCGTTATTTTTGAAAGTTCTTTTTCCTATCCTCTTATTTCCCTGCAAAAGTACATAAAATCCGGCAAATACAGGAA
>JAFUZD010000110.1 GCA_017476785.1 Prevotella sp.
GGAGAAGATAAAGATACGCGCCATCATCGACATCCTGCGCGACGACATCAAGACCTGCAAGCCCATCCGATTCGACGGCAACGGCTACTCGGACGAGTGGGTGGAAGAGGCCACGCGCCGCGGACTGGACGTAGAGAAGTCGTGTCCCGTCATCTTTGAGCGCTATCTCGACGAGTCGTCGGTAGAGATGTTCGAGCGCACAAAGGTGATGAACCGCAAAGAGCTGGAGGCACGCAACGAGGTGAAATGGGAGACCTACGTGAAGACGGTGCAGATAGAGGCACGCGTAATGGGCGACCTCTCGATGAACCACATCATCCCCGTGTCGACCCACTACCAGAGCCAGCTCATCAAGAACGTGCAGGGCACGAAAGACGTGTTCAGTGCCGAGAAGGCCGAGCGACTGTCTGCCCGCAATATGAAACTCATTGAAGAGATTGCCGAGCGTACCGAGCGCATAGAGCGGCTGGTGGACGAGCTGACCGAGGCGCGCCGCATAGCCAATCGCATAGAGTCTATCCACGAGCGGGCGCTGGCCTATCACGACACCGTGGAACCCAAGATGCAGGCCATCCGCAATGAGGCCGACCATCTGGAAATGATTGTCGAGGACGGCTTGTGGACGCTTCCCAAGTACCGCGAACTGCTCTTCATTCGATAAGCAACGAGCCATCCGACGAGGTACGCTACGGCTACCTAAAAAGAATTTACGCGAGAATTTTGAAAATTCTCGCGTAAATTCTTTAGATTCTCGCGTAAATTTCGTCGCCGCCTACTTCTTCAACAGTGATGCGACGTAGAGAATAGCAGCTGCTCCGACCGTTGCCGTGCCGAGCTGTCCCAAGACGCTGTCCCACTGGATGCCCAGCAGATGGAACAGCCAGCCACCCAGCACACCACCGAAAAGGCCAAGAATCAGATTAATCACAAGGCCGAAGCCTCCTCCACGCATCAGTTTGCCGGCGAGGAAGCCTGCCAGCGCACCGATAATCAAAGAACCAATTATTCCCATTTTCCTATCAATTTATATGTTTAACATTGCTTTCAGCAAGAACCACGCCACAGGAACCAGCAGCGACGGCAGCAGATTGAGCGTCTTGCAGTCCTTCAGCTGCAGCAGCGACAGGCCGCTGGCTGTAATCAGCAGACCGCCCACGATGAGCAGCTCTGACATCAACGCATCGCTGACTGCGGCTGACGACAGCCGAGCCACTCCATAGAACAGCCCCTGCCAACAGAACAAGACGGGAGCCGCCAGCACCATACCGAAGCCGTAGGTCGTGGCAAAGACGGTGCTCGAGATGAGGTCGAGCGTGGCATTAGTATAGAGAAACGTGTGGTGGCCCTTCAGGGCCGAGATGACGGGGCCAAGCATCGACAGCGGCCCGATGCAGTAGAGCAGGATGGCCGTAGACAGGCCGTCGGCCAGCGAGCCCCCTCTCCTAACCTCCCCCGAGGGGGAGGAATCATCGTCGGCAGAAGCTTCCCCCTCGGGGGAGGTTTGGAGAGGGGCTTTTCTGCCCACCAATTTGCGGAACCAACCGTCTATGTCGAGTGCCGTGCCGACGATGCCGCCTAAAGCGATGGAGACGATGAACAGCACGGGATACTGGCTCTTGGGCAGGTTCTGGATGGTGGCATTCAGTCCGATGGCCAGCGACGCCAGCCCCAGTCCGTTGTAGAGCGCCAGCTTGTACTGCTCACGCACACCGCGGTGGAGCAGCGTTCCGACGAGCGTTCCCACTATGATGGCTGCCGTGTTGACTATCGTTCCGAGCATTTCTTCCAGTTCAGTTTTACCATTATAACAATGCAAAGGTACGAAATAATTTCAGAACACACGCTTTGAGTTCTGAAATTATTTCGTACCTTTGCAGCTATATTGACAAACAAAAACTAACGGAAGAAACAGAAAGGATATGGGAAATAACGTGAACGAGGTGTTGCTGCGCAACGTAGCCATCCTGTCGAGACACACGGAGAAGGAAGACAGCTTTATGCCCGAAGGCTCAGCACCGCTGCCGTCGGTCGAGCAAATCAAGAAGATAGTGAGCCTCATCAAGAGCATCATCTTCACCGACTACTTCTACAAACGCCAGCCGCAGGAGGAGATACGCAGCTACTACATCGGCGTCAGTATGGAGGAGCTGTTCAAAGAACTGAAGCGGCAGACGGCGCGCGGCGTGCTGTTCTGCAGCTGTATGAGCGAAGAAGAGGCGATGGAACAGGCCGAGGCGCTGACATTGCAGTTCATTGACCACCTGCCGGAAATCAAACGGCTGCTCTACACCGACATAGAGGCGATGTACGACAACGACCCTGCGGCAATGACTTATGGCGAGGTGATTTTCTGCTATCCCGTAATGAATGCGATGACGCACTACCGCATAGCCCACGAACTATACAAGATGGAGATTCCCGTCATCCCGCGCATCATCACTGAACTGGCTCACTCCAAGACGGGCATTGACATCCATCCCGGTGCCAGCATCGGCGAGTATTTCTCCATTGACCACGGCACTGGCGTAGTGATTGGCGAGAC
>JAFUZD010000111.1 GCA_017476785.1 Prevotella sp.
ATACATCAAACAAAACTTACTCCCCTCCCGTCGGGAGGGGTTTGGGGTGGGTCCCAAGCCAATCATTCTCCCCTCCCGTCGGGAGGGGTAGGGGGTGGGTTCCAAGCCAATCAATCTCCCCTCCCGTCGGTAGGGGTTGGGGCCCAAACCAACCATACTCCCCTCCCGTCGGGAGGGGCTGGGGGTGGGTTTCGGGATTCACTCCGCATTGTGTTTATGGGCACCCCCGAGTTTGCGGTGGCTACCCTGAAGATGCTGGTAGAGCAGCGTTATAACGTAGTGGCCGTGGTGACGCAGCCCGACAAGCCCGTAGGGCGTCACGGCTCTGTCTTGCAGCCGTCGGCCGTGAAGCAGTATGCGCTGGCTCAGGGCTTGCCCGTGTTGCAGCCGGAGAAGATGAAAGACCCCGAGTTCATAGCGCAGCTGCGCTCCTACCGAGCCAACCTGCAGGTGGTGGTGGCTTTCAGAATGCTGCCCGAAGTGGTGTGGGCAATGCCTGAGTATGGCACGTTCAACGTTCACGCGGCCCTGCTTCCGCAGTATCGCGGGGCTGCTCCCATCAATTGGGCCATTATCAACGGTGAGAAGCAGACGGGAGTAACGACGTTCTTTCTGGACCACAACATTGATACGGGGCGCATCATTATGCAGCTGCCTTTCGATATCCCGGAGACGGCCGACGTGGAATATGTCTATGACGGGCTGATGCAGCTGGGAGCAGAGATATGCAGGCAGACGCTGGAGCGCATTGTTGAGGCCGGCGGTCATCCCGAATCGATGCCGCAGGACGAGTGCGCCACGCTCCACACTGCTCCGAAAATCTTTAAGGAGACCTGCGAAATCAACTGGGAGCAGCCTGCCCGCAATGTCTATAACTTCGTTCGCGGACTGAGTCCGGTGCCGGGCGCGTGGACACGGCTGGTCGGGCCAGACGGAAAGGAGACGGTGCTGAAGGTCTTCCGTTCGCAGCCGGCCGACCTCGCCGTCGGCAGTCAGCCAGTCGGCTCGCTTTTCCTGTCAGGGAAGCAACGGCTCTGCGTCGTTTGCGGCGGGCAGTCGGCCATAGAACTGACTGACGTCCAACTGGCTGGCAAGAAGCGGATGGCCGTGCGCGACTTCCTGAACGGGATGAAAGACATTGAGTGCTACCGCGTAAAATAATTCTGCCTCGGGATATAATAAATAGGTCTGCTCCTCCGTTTCTAAAGATAGAAAGCCATTATGAAACCAGAACGGATTGCCTATGAAGTATTTTACCCAAGACGAATTCAGACCCAGTGAATCGACCATCAGGCTTATCAAACAGATAGCCTACACTTATAATGCAATGAAAATGACCAGCGGAAAGGCCGCTGCGTTGTGTTTGAACTGAATCATTATGCCAACATTAGTATCTCCTTCGTTGCTCGCAGCCGACTTCCTGCATCTCGACAGCGAGATAGAAATGCTCAATCGGAGCGAAGCCGACTGGCTCCATCTGGACGTGATGGACGGCGTGTTCGTGCCCAATATCTCATTCGGGTTCCCCGTGCTTGAGGCTGTGGCATCGCTCTGCCGTAAGCCGCTTGACGTGCACTATATGATAGTGAAGCCGGAGCGGTATATCAAGCAGACTGCCAAGCTGGGGGCTATGATGATGAATGTGCACTGGGAAGCCTGCGACCATCTGCACCGTACCATACAGGAAATCCACGACGCGGGTATGAAAGCGGGCGTAACGCTGAATCCGGCCACGCCCGTCTCGGTGCTCGAGGATATACTGGGCGATGTGGATATGGTGCTGCTGATGAGCGTGAATCCCGGTTTCGGCGGGCAGAAGTTCATAGAGAACACCATCAAGAAGGTGGAGCGGCTGCGTCAGATGATAGACGAGCGCGGGCTGAAGACCCTCATCGAAGTGGATGGGGGCGTGCAGGGCGAGACGGCTCCCCGGCTGGTAAAGGCCGGCGTAGACGTGTTGGTCAGTGGCAGTTACGTGTTCAAGAACCCAACTCCCGAACAAACCATCCGCAATCTGCGCCAGCTTGAACGCTAAGCGCAAAAAGAAATCCAGTGAATTCAAGCTGTCACTCAAATTGGTAATAGCTTGAATTCACTGGATTTTATCTTGAATAGGCGCTTGTCGCTTCTCCGTTGCGGCGTAGGAATTACATCTCGATGTTCAGCATAATGTCGTGCTGCTTGGCCATACGGCGCATATTGATGAGCGCGTAGCGCATACGCCCCAGTGACGTATTGATGCTGACACCCGTCAAGTCGGCTATCTCTTTGAACGACAAGTCTTGATAGAACCGCATATACACCACCTCGCGCTGAGGTGCCGGCAGCGCATCCATCATCCGTCTCACGTCGTCCATCACCTGTGCATTGATGATTTCGTTTTCGCGGTTGAGGTCCATCAGCGTGTCGCCGCGCAGGTTGCTCAGGTCGTTGCCTTCTGTCGGCTCCACCACGTGCTCCTGTCGCTGCTGGCGATACCAGTCCATCATCACGTTGTGGGCAATGCGCGTCACCCAGTAGGCAAACTTACCCGAAGTGGTGTACTTGCCCTCTTGCAGCTTGACGATGACTTTGACGAACGTGTCTTGGAAGATGTCGTTAGCCCGTTCGGGGTCACGAACCACGAACAGGATATAGTTGAAGAGCTTCTGTTGATTGCGTGCTAATAACTCATCAAAGGCTCTGTTGTCTCCTCCTACGTAAAGCAGGGCCAACTCTTCGTCGGTCCGACTTGCATAATTCTTCATACTTAATGTCTAATAGTTTATTAAGTAAAAGTTTTCGTCGATAGGCTTAACAGTTTTAAATTAGTTATTAACTTTCTTTGATTAAACGCTGCAAAAGTATATAAAAATATCAATTTGGCCAAATTATTCCTCAAAAAAATGCAAGTTATCGATATTTTGTCGTACCTTTGTATCACTTTTGTGCCTTTGATGGCAGCTAACTAAATCAAACGATTCAAGAAAATGCAGAAATTATTTGTCCCCGGTCGCCTGTGCTTGTTTGGCGAACATACTGACTGGGCTGGCCACTACCGCACGATGAATGCCGACATTGTGCCGGGAGCCGCTATCGTGACAGGTATAGAACAGGGTATCTATGCCGAAGTGGAAAAGTCGTCAATCTTTGAGATGTACAGCGAAGCACCGGAACTGGAGGGCATCTGGCGCGACTTCTCTTGCCGGATGAGTGAGGTGGAACTGAAGCGCGTGGCTAAGTCGGGGTCGTTCTTCTGCTATTGTGCCGGCGTGGCATCGTATATGCTTGAATGGTATAAGGTGGGCGGTGTGCGCATCCGTATCACTGGGATGACGCTTCCAATGAAGAGCGGACTGTCCAGTTCGGCTGCTATCTGCGTGCTCGTGGCACGTGCTTTCAATCTGGTCTACAATCTGAATCTCAATACGATGGGCGAGATGAACATCGCCTATCTCGGTGAGTTGCGTACCAGCTCGCGCTGCGGACGTCTGGATCAGGCCTGCGCTTTTGGCGTGAAGCCCAATCTGATGACTTTCGATGGCGACGAGATTGAGGTGCAGGCACTCAACGTGAAGAAACCGCTGTACTGGGTCTTTGCCGACCTTTGCGCCGAGAAAGATACCATCAAGATTCTGGCCGACCTGAACAAGGGCTATCCTTTCGCCTCCAGCGAGCAGGAACGCCTGTTGCACGAGGCACTGGGCGTGAAGAATCAGGAGATTGTAGAGCGAGCCATCAGGTATATGGCCGAAGGCGAAGTGGAGGCTCTGGGACGGTTGATGACTGAGGCCGAGGCTCTTTTCGATAGGCAAGTGGCACCGATGTCGCCGGCTCTGTGGGCACCCAAGTTGCATCAGTTGCTGCAAGACCCGCAGATTCAGCCGTTGGTCTATGGCGGTAAAGGCGTGGGCTCTCACGGCGATGGCAGTGTGCAGTTCCTCGCCCGCGATGCAGAATGCCAGCAACAGTTGGTCGACTACATCAATGGTTTGGGGATGCGTGCCTACACGCTGACGCTCCATCCTGTGCATACCGTCCGCCGCGCCATCATCCCGGTGGCAGGTTTCGGCACACGGCTCTATCCGGCCACGCGTGCATTGAAGAAAGACTTCTTCCCCATACCCTGTGCCGATGGAATGGTGCGCCCCGTCATTCTCATCCTGTTGGAAGAGCTGGTGAAGAGTGGGGTGGAGGAAATCTGCCTCGTGCTGGGGTCGGAAGAAGAGCGGCTGCAGTACACGGAGTTCTTTGAGCGTCAGCTCTCGGAGGAGCATCTGCGCAAGTTGAACGCGGAGGCGCAGGAATATGAGAACCGCATCCTCGACATCGGCAAGCGTCTGCATTATGTCTATCAGCACGAGAAGCGCGGTTTTGGCCACGCCGTCTATCAAGCTGCAGAGTTTGCGGCTAACGAGCCGGTGCTGCTGCTCTTGGGCGACACGCTGTATCGCAGCACCAGCAACAAGCCCTGCTCGCTGCAGATGATTGAAGAATACGAGCGCTACAACCGATTGATGGTGAGTATTCACACGGTGCCGCTGAGCGATGTCAGCCACTATGGCATACTGAGTGGCGTGTGGGAGGACAAAGACCGCAGCATCTTGAACGTCAGTACGATGCAGGAGAAACCGAAAGCCAGCTATGCGGAAGAGTTCCTCGGCGTGCGCAATGCGGAGGGCGAAAAGGAATACTACTCCGTGTTTGGCCAATATATCCTTACACCCGATGTCTTTGCCCAGCTGGCCGAGGATATTGCAAAAGCCGACAGCGAAGGCGACAACCAGCGTGAGATTGAATTGACATCGGCACTCGAAGCCGTGCGCAAGCGTAGCGGGATGATGGGTGTCAGACTGGACGGCAAGATGTATGATATGGGTAATCCAGTTGCACTGCGCAATGCCGTGCTGCGATTTTCATCCAATGAGGAAGTGAAAGAATAAGGAGGAATAGAAACAGCGAGGGGCTGCAAGACGTATTGTCTTGCAGCCCCTCGCTGTTGTTTTGGATGCTTCTGATTAGAATTGCCACCATTTCTTCTTGGTGGAGTGGTGGCGGTGGTGTCCGTATGGATTGACCATCTCGCCGCTTTCTGCTTCGGCCAGCAGGTCGTGCCACGTTTTATGGTGACTGATCATCCGATAGATGGTGCCCCAATCGGGCAGTCCACCCACATTGCGGTCGTCAATCCAGATGTCTACGGCACTCAGCTTGCGGCTGAAATGCTGATTGTTGTGCACGGTCTCTTCGGGATATTCGCGGTTGACGGCATAGAACTCCACGCCCCGCTCGCGACACCAGTTGACCGCGTCCTCCAGCAATTCGCCCTCGCGCACGGTCCAGAGAATCAGTCGGTGATGGTCTTTGATGAGCATCTTCAGCGTGTCAATGGCAAAGGGAATCTCCTCGCCAATCTCTGGATAGCGATGCTCAACGATGGTTCCGTCGAAATCTACTGCGATGGTCATTTCTTAATCGAGTTATCGTTCTTGTTTCCGTAATGGCTGTTGGCATAGTTGCCATACGAACCGTATGCTCCGTAGTTACCGTAGTTGCCGTAGCCGTAGCGTCCATAGCCATAACGGCCGTAACCATAGCGTCCGTACTTGCCATACTTGCCGTAGCCGTAGTAGTAGCCGTACTTCTTCTTCGACATATCCACACCGTTGAGCACGATGCACATATTAGGCAGCTTCTGCTCGGCATTGATGCCGTTCATCATTCCGATGCTGGCCTTCGGGGTGTAGTCGGCACGCGCCACGATGACAGAGATGTCGGTGTACTTGCCGATTTGGAATGTATCGGTGACCAGTCCCACAGGAGCCGTGTCGAGAATGACGTAGTCGTATTCCTCTTTCAGAAGGTCAATGATTTCGCCCAGCGTCTCGCGCGAAAGGAGCTCGGCGGGGTTGGGCGGCACGGGACCGGCCAACAGCAGGTCGAGGTTCTTGTTGACACCCGACGGACGAATCTGCGCCAGCGTGTCAGCCTTCGACACTTCTTCCTTCACCAGCAGGCGGGTGATACCCTCGGTGCGGTCGGAGATGCCGAACAGGCGTCCCAACGCCGGCTTACGGATGTCAAGACCGCAGAGGATGACTTTCTTGCCCAGCAGCGCAAAGCTGACGGCGAGGTTGGCAGCGTTGAACGTCTTACCCTCGCCCGATGTGGACGACGTAAAGAGAATCACTTTCTGGTTGCCTTTCAGCATAAACTGGATATTGGTACGCATTGAGCGGAATATCTCGTCTATCTGGTCGTTCTGGTTCTCGTGCACCACGATACCCGCAGCAGTCTTTGCGCTCTCGCTGGCCACGGCTACGTCGGCGATGATGGGCAGATTGGTCAGTCGGGCCACGTCTTCGTGTCCCTCAATCTTGTAGCGCATCAGCTGAATCAGGTAGACGATAAGGAGCGGCAGTGCGAAGCCGAGTATCAGTGCTGCCAGCATAATGATGGCACTCTTGGGACTTACTTTGCCTTCGAAGATGGGGTCGTCAATCAGTTTTCCCTTATCGGCCGTAGCTGCCAGCGAGATGGAGTTCTCCTCACGCTTCTGCAACAGCATCAAGTACAGGCCCGACTTCACTTCCTGCTGGCGGCCAATCTGTGTCAGGATGCGTTCCTGCTCCGGCGTGTTGGACACCTTGCTCTGATAGAGACTGTACTGGCTGTTGATGCTCTGGCGTTGGATGTCCGCGCTGCGGCGAGCCTGCAGCAATGCCTGACGGATGCTGCGCTGGAGGTCGTCGAGTGTGCTGGTGAGCGTCATCACCTGCGGTGCAGTCTCAGAAGCCGAGCGCAGCAGACGGTTACGGTCGAGCACGTTGCGGTTGAACTCGTTGATGAGCTGCGTAGACGCTCCGTCGCTCAGACCCACATTCGAGGGAATAATCTGGTATTTGTTGTCCGGATTGTCTACGAATTCGCGCAGATAGTCGAGCAGCTGAATCTGCATATTGGCTTCGGCCAGCTTGCTGGAATATTCGTTGGCTTGCTGTACCGTCTGCGTAGCGTCCAGTCGCAGCTCGGTGACGGAGTTGCGACGCTTGTATTCCTCAAGCGCGCCTTCGGTGGTCCCGAGCTCTGCATCAATCTTCTCCAGACGGCCGTTGATGAATTGCTCCGTTTTCAGCGCAATCTCGTTCTTGTCAGCATTGGCCTGACGGTTGTAGCAGGTAGCCAGCTGTTTCAAGAAGTCCATACCGCGGTCGGGATTCTGGTCCTTCACCGTCATCTGTGCAATCGTCGTCGTCTTTGAAGACGGTGCAACGGTCAGGTTGCCGATGTAACGCGCAGCAACGACCGACGGCGGCGTAATCGTGACGTGGACAGAACGGCCGGGAGCGAGATTGCCGTTAGGATTCTTGGTGAAAGTCAGCGTTCCTATTTGTGTGCGCTTGCTGGCGGGGAACGACGTGAATGAAGTCTCGAACGGCAGTTCGCTTCCTTTCCGCAGAATCTTACCCGTCACTACGTATTTGTCTTTTAGCTGTTCTATCTCCATCTTGACCACGTAGAGCGAGTCGTCCATCTTGATGAGGCTTGCAGGGTCGAGGTCCACGTTGATGCCCTGTGTCTTGTAGACCAACTGCTTGGACAGTCTGCCTTCATTCTTATATTCTACGTACAGCTTCAAGTCCTTCACGGCCTCTCTGGCAAGGATGTGTGATTGCAGAATCTCAACCTCATTGTCAATACCGCTTGAGTTCGAGATGAATCCCAAATCCTGCATATTGGCCAGCATCTGGCCATTGCTACGCCGACCTCGGTTGTCGTCCTTGATGAGCATCTTGGCCGACACCTGATAAGTGGGTGCCTTATAGCGCAGATAGATCAGCGCACCGCAAAGGAAAATGAATATGGACAGCAGGAACCACTGCCAATTCAGAATAAATAATGTAAAGAGGGTTCTGAAGTCAAACGAGCTCTCTTCTTCATTCTGCACCATTGCGTCGATGTTCTCTATCGATTCCGCATTTTTTCTTTCTTCCATATTATTATAAATATCGATTAATCGTCTTTTGATACATTAAGGTTCTTATTCTGCGTCGGCCAGCTGCATCAGATACTGGCCGTATTCGTTTTTCTGCATCGGTTCAGCCACCCGTCGCAGCTGGTCTCTGTCAATCCATCCGCGCTTGAAGGCAATCTCCTCGAGACAGGCCACTTTCAGGCCTTGGCGTTTCTCAATGACTTCTATGAAGGTACTGGCCTCGCTCAGACTGTCGTGCGTTCCCGTGTCGAGCCACGCGAATCCGCGCTGCAGTGTCTGCACTTTCAGGTTCTTCTGCTTCAGGTATTCCTGATTGACGGTTGTGATTTCCAGCTCGCCGCGTGCACTGGGCTTGATGTTCTTGGCAATTTCCACAACGCTGTTCGGATAGAAGTACAGTCCCACTACGGCATAGTTGGATTTCGGATTGGCCGGTTTCTCCTCGATGCTGAGGCAGTTGCCTGCCTCGTCGAACTCTGCAACGCCATAGCGCTCCGGGTCGTTGACGTAATAGCCGAAGACCGTGGCCTCGCCTCGCTTCTCGGCATTCTCCACGCTCTGCTTGAGCAGGCCTGTGAAGCCGCTGCCATAGAAGATATTGTCACCCAGAACCAAGCAGGCGCAGTCATCGCCGATGAAGTCCTCGCCAATGATGAATGCCTGTGCCAGCCCGTCGGGCGATGGCTGCTCGGCGTATTCAAAGCGCACGCCCAGCTCGCTGCCGTCGCCCAGCAGACGGCGGAATCCCGGCAGGTCGTGCGGAGTGCTGATAATCAGAATCTCTCGAATGCCGGCCAGCATCAGCGCCGATATGGGATAGTATATCATCGGCTTGTCGAAGATAGGAATCAGCTGCTTGCTAATGCCCTTAGTAATGGGGTAGAGACGTGTGCCACTACCTCCTGCTAAAACAATACCTTTCATCAATTATAACGTTATATCGTTTGCAAAGGTACGAATTTTTTCGATGAACGACGCTATTTTCAGTAAAAAACATTTGGATGTGAAGAAAAAAGCGTAACTTTGCACCGTTAAACAACGAAAATATTATGGGATTTTTATCAAAATTATTCGGCCGTAAAGGCGACGAGCAGCAGAAGACGGGCGGAATAGAAGACTTTATGACGCTCATCAGAGTCTATTTTCAGGCGGTGATGGCGAGTGAACTTGGCATCTCGAATCTGGCAATGCTGCCCGATTTGCGCGTGTTTAAGGCCACCCTGCACGTGCCTACACAGAACAACAAGCTGGGACTGGGAGAGAAGTCGCGCTGCAAGAAGATGCTGAAAGATATCTATGATATGGACGACGATTTCTTTAAGGAGATTGACTCCAGTATCCGTAAGCGCTGCAAGAAGGTGCAGGACGTCCAGACTTATATGTACCAGTTCTCAGGCTTCACGCAGGACCTGATGATGCTGACGGGCAATCTGATGAAGTTCAAGCTCCGTGTGCCGGGCTTCTTCAAGAAGGCGATATACACAATGACCGAGAAGACGGTGAACGACATCTTCCACAAGAACGACTTCTCCGATGCCGGTGTGATGAAGACGGTCGTGGCCATCCGCCAGTATGCCCAGAAACTGGGCTACTCGCAGCTGTGGACCACGAACTTTGTCTATAAAGTCGTGATGCTGGCCAAAAAGGAAAAGCGTCCCAGCGATGCTGAAGCAAACTCATAAAAAAACTTAAATGTGAATAGGTTAGGCTTCCGTTTGGGAAAAAATGCCTACCTTTGTCAATATATAATCAATCAGACGAGTGTGGTATGACTGCTAACGAGAAGCTTTTGGCAACGTTTGAGACCCGCGTGAGGCAGATGATTCTTCGCTTTCAGGAACTGAAGAAAGAGAATGAAGAGCTCTATGCGATGGTCGACAAAAACGAGCAGGACATCAAGAGTCTGCGTGCCGAGATGGCTCAGCAGCAGCACAACTACGACTCGCTGAAAATGGCTAAGATGCTCGAGATTACCGACGGCGACCTCACGGGTGCCAAAGAGCGGGTGTCGAAGCTGATTCGTGACGTCAACAAGTGCATTGCAATCCTTAGCGAGCAACAGTAAAAGGAGAACAGGCGATGGCAGAACAGAACAAAGAGAAACTATATATCAAGCTCCTGCTCTACGACGAGCCCATCCAAGTGAGGGTCGACCGTGAAGAGGAAGAGCACTATCGTGCAGCAGCGAAGCTCATCACCGAGCGTTATGGTATGTATGCGCAGGCCTACAAAGGCCATAAGGGCGACCATACCATTGCGCTGATGGCACTTCTGGACATTGCATTGATGTACCAGAAGGAGCATTCGCACAACGATACGACTCCCTATGATAATATTCTCAGTAAGCTGACTGCCGAAATCGAAGATGCACTGAAAGGCTGAATGGCGGGTGCGGAGAGGCATAATGGCTGAGAGAATATTATAAACAACTATATATTATTATTTTATGGACATTGTACTTATTATATCCGTCGCTTTGGCGCTCCTTGTGGGAGGCCTGTGCGGCTATCTGATTTTCCGTTATGTGATTAAGGGAAAATATAACGAGATGGTGGATGCTGCCGAAAAGAAGGCAGAGGAACTGAAAAAGGAAAAGCTCTTTGAGGTGAAGGAGAAATTCCTTACCAAGAAGAATGAGCTGGAGAAGGAGGTGCAGCAGCGCAACCAGCATATCCAGCAGAGCGAGAACCGCCTGAAGCAGCGCGAGATATCGCTCAACCAGCGCCAAGAGGAACTGGGTCGGCGCAAGAACGACTTAGACAACCAGCAGGTGCGCATAGACAATGAGAAGAAGCTGCTCAGCATCAAGCAGGACGAGCTGGAGAAGATGCAGCTGCAAGAGCGGGCCAAACTGGAGGAACTCTCCGGGCTGAGTGCCGAGGAGGCTAAGGCACGTCTTGTCGAGGCAATGAAAGACGAGGCCAAGACGGATGCAGCCAGCTACATCAACGAGATAATGGACGAGGCCAAGCTGAACGCCAATGCGCAGGCCAAGAAGATAGTTATCCAGACTATCCAGCGAGTGGCTACGGAGACGGCCATAGAGAACTCGGTCAGCGTGTTCCATATCGACAACGACGAGGTGAAGGGACGCATCATCGGTCGCGAAGGCCGTAACATCCGCGCGCTGGAGGCAGCCACGGGTGTGGAGATTGTGGTTGACGACACGCCGGAGGCTATTGTCATCTCGGCCTTCGACCCCATTCGCCGTGAGGTCTGCCGTCTGGCCCTGCACCAGCTGGTGGCCGACGGTCGCATCCACCCCGCACGTATTGAAGAGGTGGTAGCAAAGGTGAAGAAGCAGTTGGAGAACGAAGTGATTGAGACGGGTAAGCGCACGGCCATCGACCTCGGTATCCACGGACTGCATCCCGAGCTGATTCGTATTGTGGGTAAGATGAAATATCGCTCCAGCTACGGACAGAACCTCTTGCAGCACGCCCGCGAGACGGCCAACCTGTGTGCCGTGATGGCTGCAGAGCTGGGCTTGAATCCGAAGAAGGCCAAGCGTGCCGGACTGCTGCACGATATTGGTAAAGTGCCCGACGAGGAGAGCGAACTGCCCCACGCACTCTATGGTGCCAAGATTGCAGAGAAGTATAAGGAAAAGCCCGATATCTGCAATGCCATCGGTGCTCACCACGACGAGATGGAGATGAACACGCTGCTGGCACCGATTGTCCAGATATGCGATGCCATCAGCGGTGCCCGTCCCGGTGCCCGCCGCGAAATCGTGGAGGCTTATATCAAGCGTCTGAACGACCTCGAAGCCATTGCAATGAGCTATCCCGGTGTGACCAAGACCTATGCCATTCAGGCTGGTCGCGAGCTGCGCGTCATCGTCGGTGCCGACAAGATGGACGATGCCGAGACCGAAGCACTCAGCGGCGAGATTGCAACGAAGATACAGAACGAGATGACCTATCCCGGACAGGTGAAGATTACCGTGATTCGCGAAACGCGCTCGGTGGCTTACGCCAAGTAGGGCAGGGCTGACACGACGCATCAAAAAATGCGGCATTGGAGTTTCTCCAGTGCCGCATTTTTCGTGCTGATTACAGGCGTTCTATGTTATCGGATGGCTGTGGGCAGATTGAATTCTCGCGAGAATTTTTGAGATTCTCGCGAAAATTCCGAAAATTCTCGCGAGAATTCTGTCTGGGATGAGTGCGGGGTGGGCGAGCCGTCAGCCCCGCCGTCGGGTGGTTAGGCGTAGCTGTGCATTCCGCCGAGGAAGTAGTTGACGCCGAAATAGGTCATCAGTACGGTGAGGAAAGCCAGCACCAGATAGAGGTGATACCACACGGGGCGGCGCAGGAAAGCCAAACTCTGGTGGTGGAAGGGGACGGCATAGATGAGCAGCGTGATGAGCGCCCACACCTCTTTGGGGTCCCAGCTCCAGTATTTGCCCCACGACACGTTGGCCCAGACGGCACCGAGGAAGATGCCTACGGCCAGCAGGAACACGGCGGGATAGAGCATCAGGCGCGACAGCAGCGTGAGTTGGGCAATCTGTTGCCCGTCGTCGGTGGCCGTCCGGTGGCGGGCGATGAGAATCAGGGCGTAGATGCCGTTGAGCACCATAAAGGCCAACAATGCGTAGGCCATCATTATCACCGACACGTGGGTGGAGAGCAGCGGCGACTGGAGCACGGGCATCAGCGGCGTAATCTGCGGATTCATCTCGCCCAGAAAGGCCACCAGCAGCGTGAAGCCCGACAGCAGGAAGCCGAAAGGCAGCAGATAGGCAAAGCGGCGGTGCATCAGCAGCGTGATGAACATAATAGACAGGGCGAGAAACTGCATCGTCTCATAGCCGTTGCTGAGCGGAATGCGCCCACTGATGTACCAGCGCAGCAGATAGCTGAAAAGCAGCGTGGCAAACGAGGCCAGCAGAATGAGCGACGACAGCCGCCCCACCGTCTTGTAACGGCGGGTAATACCCGTCACCAGCAGGATGAATGTCAGCAGTCCGAAGGTGAGGTTGACCATAAAGAGCACTTTGGCAAACGGCACATTATTATATAGAATCTCGCCGCTGATACGTGTCTCGGAGGGCAGTTCCACATTCTCGGCCGGTCGGATGAGCGTTCCGTTGGTGAGCATCAGGATGATGCCCACTTTCTCGTCCAGCTCGCGGATGGCTTTGGTCTCGCTGCCCTGTTGCTCAATGAGTGCCTGCAGCTTATACTGCTGCGAGGCGTCGAAGAGGTCGGCCAGTCGGGCATATTGCCCCTCGATGCCCAGCTGCCGGCGCAGGGTGGCATCCTTAATCTTGAGCATCGGCTCGTTCTTCCATACGTCGGGCCGCTGCAGCCATCCGTAGAGCACCTGTTCGGCCGACAGCCCCTTATAGCTGGGGCGGCCGTAGAGCTTCTGGGTGAAGTCGTGGGCCAGTGTGCTCAGCGGTGCCACCCGGTCATTGTAGACGATGGGCATCCGTGCCATCTTGTCGGCTTTCTCCTTATTGATGGTCGGAATACTGCGTGCCGTTGCCGGTGATGCACTGGTTACGGCGAGCAGTATGGCCAGCGCTCCGTTGCGCAGCAGCGGATGGCGCAGCAGCGTGCGGAACTCTTCCTTCTTGCTCAGCAGCACCAGCAGCATCGAGATGCCCAGCAGTGCATAGCCGAAGTAGGTGAGGGGAGTGCCCCACGGGTCGTAGGCCACCGTGAGGATGGTGCCCCGGCGGTCGGGGTCGAATGAGGATTGATAGAAGCGGTAGCCTCGATAGGTGAAGATGTTGTTCATCGAGATGGTTGCCGTTCCCGTCTGCCGGTCGGTGCCGGCATAGCTGATGTAGCTGACGAAATCCTGCGGTGCTTCGGTGCCCGGGTAGTAGACGACGCGGAAGCTGTCGAGCACCAGCCGGTCAAAGGGCAGCTCTTCGATGGCTTGCGCGTCTTTCGTGACATACTCGTTGGCAGGCAGTCCCTCGCGCAGGTGCAAGATGCCCTCGTTGGAAGTGATGAAGCTGGTGGCTGCTCCGGCCAGAATGACGACAAACGACAGGTGGAGCAGGCAGACGGAGGTGCGCCGCCACAGCCGGTTGTGGGCAATGATGACGACGGAAAGCAGGGCCAGCAGTGCCCAGAGGGCAAAGAACCACCACGTGTGGTAGATGTGGGCAGATACAAAAAGAGGGCCTCTGGCCTGCTCTACGAAGGTAGCGAAGCCCAGAAGCCCAATGATACCGATGAGGGTAATAAGGAATAAAGTCTTGATTAGTTTCATTGTGTCGGTTTAGAAGGCAGCGAATTGCGGATGGTCCACCGGCCGCACTGCCATACACTCCATCTCGATGAGCCAGCCCGGCCGGCATACGGGGGCGTGGACGATGACGTAAGGCTTGCCGGCGAAGCGCTCCTCGTACATCTCGCGCACCACTTCATAGTCGGCCGTGTCGCGTAGATAGACTATCATCTGAGCCACGTCGTCGTAGGTGCAGTCAGCTTCATTCAGCAGTGCTTCCACGTTCTCCCACATCCGGTGGGTCTGCTTGACGATGTCTTTCGGATACATCACTTCGCCTTTGTTGTTGATGCTGGCCGTGCCAGAGATAATCACGTGGCGGCGGTCCTGATAGTCGACGCGCGTGCCGCGCTCAAAGCTGACGCCATAGTCGCTCGTCCGGTTCAGATGGGTGGGCGCATAGAGATGCTTCACCTGCTCGCTCTGGATGCCGGCAATGGCATAGTTGTCCATCTGCGACAGCACGTTGGGGTCGGCCTGTCGGCCGCCGATGCCCGTGCTGGCAATGAAGTGGGTCTTCTGCGTAAGGCCCTGCGTGAAGAACACTTGGTTGCGCGCACGCACCACACCGCCGTAGTTGAGGTCGACGTCGTTGACGAAGAACCACGTGCGGATGCAGTTGTCGGCCAGCTTGCAGCCTTCTTCCGTGAGTTGCAGCACGTATTCGTTGAGCAACAGGCGGGTCTGGTATTCCGAGTTGGCGGCCAGATTGTGTGCGCTTCCGTTCCATAGGTGGCGGTAGGCACTGTGCTTCACTTCGAAGAGTCCGCTGGGAGTGACACGCGTCTGTATGCCAGTCATCAGGTAAGCCCACAATGCCACTTTCGTACCGTCGAGTGGTGCCTGCTGTATCACTGACAATGCGCAGTCGCAACTCTCGGCCGACAGGGCATAGATGTCGTCGGCCTGATTGCTGGCATCGCTGAGGAAATAACGCTTGAAGACAGTCTCTGCGCCTTTCAGCTGGTTGGCCCTCAGTTCGCCATAGGCATTGACGACGGCCTCGAGCTGCTGCGCAAAGGGGAGTTTCGGGGCAGTCACGTGAATCATTACGTGATACTCTTTCACTTCCGTGCCGTTGTCAAAGCAGAACACTTCGGCACGTGTCTTTTCCGTTTGGATAATCATTTGTCTTTTGTCCATATATTTCGTGAGTCTAATCTTCGTTAGCGCCGTTGTCTATCCACCGGTCAATCAGTGGCAGAATGCTTTGGGCGTTCTTCTCTGACACGAGGTCGAGATGATACTCGCGCCATCCGCTGCTGAGTTCCGTGTTGAGCACTAAGTGGAGTACGCTGTTTTCAGCGTCTCCCGGTGCAACCAGCAGCTTGTCATCGACTTTGGTCGACGGCACCCCCACCAGTGCTGCATAGCTCTTACCCTCCGTCAGGTTCAGCCCAGCAGCAGTGAAGTTGGACGCGCCGTGGCAGTTAATGCAGGTGGTGTT
Source organism: Prevotella sp. (assembly GCA_017476785.1). Taxonomy (GTDB): domain Bacteria; phylum Bacteroidota; class Bacteroidia; order Bacteroidales; family Bacteroidaceae; genus Prevotella. Next base: position 15,675 of record JAFUZD010000111.1, read on the forward strand.
GAAGTAACTCTGCTGGATGGCATTGTACATTCCCACGTTCATCGTGCCGGCAATATTGATGCGAATGGTGTCGCGCACGCCTTCGACTTCGGCCTCTTGGAGCGTCAGCACGTGGCGGCGCAGGCGGTCGAGCACACAGAGCTGCACGCTGGTCACCTCGTCGGGGATGTTTTCGAGCGCCATACTCACCTTCCCCGATTCGTCGGCCATTATGGCACGCGAGACCGTTGCATAGTCGTCGCCCTCGGTGAAACCGGCAATAGCGACCGTGTATCCAGCCGCCCAGCTGCCGAGTCCCGTGACATTTCCTTCCACCTTAGCGACACGCCCTTCGGAGGTGAAGACCACTTCCTTATAGATGCGGCCATCGTCGCACGATGACAGGCCGATAGCTACAAGCGCAATGAGAGATGCAAAGATAATCCTTTTCATTGAATTGAGCAAATAATTTCGGTTAGAAAGCATATTGCAGCATCACCATAGCCGTGTGGGTAGAGATGCCAAGGTCGTCGAGATCACGGTCGAGCTGCGTGTCGTGACCCGTGCGGCCAATGTACTGATACATTGCCGACAGCTTGATGTTGGTCTTCGGCACAAAGTAGTTGACCACGGCAGCCGGCATATTGAGGAATCCGTCTTTCGACGAGCCGTTGCGGTCCATCAGGTCGTAGCGTGCACCAATCTGCCACTGCGGTGCAACGAAATAGCCCACTTGGGCGTAGCCACCCCAATAGTTGTACGACTCGTCAATCTTCTGTCGCTTGGTAAAGCCCACGTTCATATAGTAGGCCTCGGCAGCCACGTACCATTTGTTCTTGAGCATAGCAAACTCGAAGCCTGCACGGAAGTCGTTGGTCGACTCGTTTTCCGATTCCACGTTGTAGTTGACGCTGACGCCAAAGAGCATCTTGTCGATGTGCTGCATCTTCGGGTTGCCCTGTGTCATCGGCATTGCCCCCTTAGGCTGGTAGGTGAAGCGGCCGGCATAGAGCAGCGAGGGGATGTGCTTGTCGTCGCTCAGTGTCTTGGTGGCACTGTTGACAGCCGAGCCGGTTCCGTTGAAGATACCGATTTCGTAGCCGAACTTGTTTTTCAGCATACCGTGCATCTCGACGCCGAGGTCAAAGCCCGTTCCGATGTTGGGTGTAACGGCGTTGAGCGAGTGGGGCATAATGGCAACGGCAGTCAGCGATGTGGGCAGCGAGGGAAACAGCGTTTCGCCCAGTGTGGTCAGGTATGCGTGGGTGTAGGGCGTCTTGAACTTACCGGCGCGGAAGCGGACCTCGGGGCTCACTGCATAGTCAATCCACGCCTGCTGCAGCACGTTGCCGCCAGATGCGGCAGCATTGATGCTCACGTTGTAGTCAATCTTCCCGAAAGCCTTTCCCGTAAAGCCAATGATGGCGTAGGGCATTGCAAAGCCGGAGTTGGCTACGTTGTCCTGATTATAGGCCTTATCCAAGCCCTCGTCGTCATAGTAGCGGAAGTTGAACGTGCTCTGGATGTACATATAGGGCTTGAAGACAAAGTCACCGTCCTTTGACTGCAGGGTGAAGCCGCGGTCGTCGGCAATGGGGACGACGCCATTGTCCATATTCATACGTGTCAGTTCGTCTTGCTCGACGGGTGAGCCGTTGGCTTCGTCGTCGGTCGTCGTGTCGGCATAGGCTCCGAGCGACATCATTGCTGCGCACAGCAGTGCGAGTGTTTTCTCTGAAAAGATTTTCATTGTTATGTTTTGTTTTTCGTTTTTATTCGATTCGTTTTATAGTGACCACAGGAACTGAATCAGCTGATTGCGCTCCTGCTTTGACATATTGCGGAAAACGTTCTTCGACGCTTCGCCCTCGCCGCCGTGCCACATAATGGCCTCGACGAAGTTGCGGGCTCGCCCGTCGTGCAGGAAATAGGTATGGCCGTTCACCTTCTTCTGCAGTCCGATGCCCCAGAGTGGGGTGGTGCGCCACTCATTGCCGCGCGCCAGACCGCTGACGAAGTTGTCGTTCAGCCCGACGCCCATAATCTCTGAGCCCATATCGTGCAGCAGGTAGTCGGAGTAGGGGTGGATGGTCTGTCCGCCCAGCCACGGCAGATTGGTACCTGCCAGCAGTGTCGTTCCGCGTGCTTTGGTGTGGAGCGTGGTGACGTGGCACAGGTGGCATCCGGCCTGATAGAACAGCTTCTCGCCAGCAATCACGTCGGGGTCGTTGACATTGCGGCGTGCGGGTACGGCCAGCGACTGCATATAGAGGTCAACATTTTCCATATCGGCTGTCGAAACGTCGAGTTGCGCATACGAGAGTCCCATCATAGAGCCTTCTTCCATCTGCATCTGTCCTTCACAGATTTCTTCTGGATAGCGGCTGTTGGTCATACCCATATCGCTGGAGAAACCCAGCTCCACGGTCAGGTCGGCGTGATGTGCCTTATTGCCCGAGAGGCCCAGCTGTAGCTTGCCGCGTTCGGTAATGTAGTTGCATCGGCCACTGATGCCCCACTCGGGATAGTTGCTCTGGCGGGCCAGTGCCTCAATCTCGTTGGGGTCGAGTGCCATCATCTGTCCCATACCTACGTGGCGCAGCGGAACACGTACGGTGCAGAACAGGTCTTCGGGGTCAATCTCGTCGGCATACCATTCCGTAACCGTCCATTTAGGTACGCAGAGCGTGTACTTCTCTCCGTCGGGGAACGCATAGGTGGCAGAGTCGATCTTTACTTTCAGTTTGCCCTCGGGGCGTACTCCATAGATGGCTTGGTCGTGGATGACGCGGCCGTAGTTGGGGATGAAAGTACCGTTCTTGCGGGTAATGTAAATCAGTGACGAAGTGAAACCGTAAGGTCCCGAGCCGTCGTCGCTCTCATTCTTGAAGTTGGTCCAGTAGGTGGGCTCCGTACGTCCGGCATTGCGGTGGCAGCTGCCGCACGAATAGCCGGCGTAGACCGGGCCGAGTCCGCCTCCCACGCCGTTCTCGTTCGAGCTCTTTACGTTGTCGTACAGGCGGTCGCCGGTATTGAAGCGTGCATTGTATTCTCCCGACAGCCAGCGCGCTCCTTGGTCGTAAGCCACGGACGAGTTGTAGAAGCCTGTGGCAGTCCCGGCAGAGAGTGCGTAGCCCGATGGGATGTTGATGTCGTCCACGTCCAATTGGTCATCGTCACTGCACGCTGCCATTGTGAAGAATCCTGCTGCAAATAGTGTGTATTTCAGGAGTTTATTCATTCTTTCCGTGTGTTATTTTTATGTTCCTTCTCTTTTTACCACAATAGCGAAGACAGAATGAAGCATTCCGTCTCCGCTTTGTGTTAAGAGTAAATAGAAGTCCTTACCTTATTTTACTTTGCGGGGCTGACCGTCTTTGAAGATGAAGAACTCCAGCGTGTGGAAGCCGCGGAGGCTCTGTGCATCCTCAATGTCTTGGTCGCTGTCGCCCTCTTTCCAAGTCAGTTCGCTGAAGTCACCGCTCTTGAGAATCTGGGCAATCTGTGCCTGATCCAGAGGCCAGCTATCCATATTCGGGTCAAGACCCAACTCGTCTACCGGACCAAACAGGAAGGCCTCGCTCGACTCCCACGGCTGACGTGCAGCCAGCCAAGCATTGGCACAAGCCGTGAATGCAGCATCGGAAGGATTAGCCTTGAATGCATTGACAGCAACGTCGAGTGCAGCATTGCGCTCAGCAAGCAGCTTGTAGGTGGGCAGCACCACAGCATCAACGTACTGGGTAACCACGGGCGAAAGCGTTGCTTCGTCAATGTCGCTGAATGCAGGCTTCAGCTCGTTCTCAATGAAATCGCCCAGATCAGCGCAGGCATCCATTGCGGCAACGGTAGCTGAGGTATTGATGTTGTTGCGGAACGGCTGCTGGATGGCCCAGATGGCATCGGCAGCTGCCTTAATCTTGGCCTTAGCAGTAGCGTCGAGCTCGGGATTCACCTTTGCCAATACGGCAGACAGCGAGTTGGCGTCAACAACGTCGTAGTTGCTCTTGTCCTCGTCATAGATGTTGCCATAGTACGAGTTGCGAATAGAATAGATGTTGTTGCGATAGTCTTCGCGCGAATGCCAGCTGTACCACGACTCTACGGCATAGAGGGCTTCGGTGGTCTTACCGTCAACATACAGGCGGTAGGGCTCGCCAATCTTCTGGTCGCCTACTTCGCCAGCGATATCAATACATCCGTCGAGAATCTGCTCCACGCACGAAAGTGCTGAGGGATATTCGTCGCTGTTGTGTGTCTTGAAAAGGGTTGCATAGCCACCCGTCCAAGCGTCGTAGAGCGACTGGGCATCCTGCTTCAGCAGGTTCGATACCACGGCCATATAGTTGCCCCACTGTGCAGCATACGTATCGTTGTAATCAAGGTCAGCAGCCTTCTCGGGGTCAATCGTGTCAACTCCCCCTGCAGGCTTCTCGTTCTCGTCGTCGCCGCAGGCTGCCACTCCAAATGAGAGTGTGCAAGCAGCAGCAAATAGCATAGCGTACTTAAAAATCTTCTTCATTTTTTTCTTTACTTTTATGTTTAACTTATTTTTATTGATTTCTGTTTCCTATTTCTTGGCGAACCAGAGCTGGTAAGCTACTCCGATACGGAATTCGTTCTCGCTGTTATAGTCGCTGGTGCCAAAGATTTTGTTCGTTCCTATCTGTCGGGTAGTGAAGTCGGCTTTGACAACCAATGCGGGAATCGGTCGCCAGTTCAGTCCGAAGCTCCACATACTGACTTGACAGCGCTTGTCAGCCACCAGTCCGGTCTCGCATTCCTCTTGCGGGTTGTAGTAGTTGTAATGAGCAAAAGGATAGACTACCGGGAATCCTTTGACGCTTGGGAAGAAGGCTTTCAGGTTGACTCCTGCCTCAACGCTCCAGTCAACGGCGCGCTTGGCTACCGGCCCCATACGGCTGTAAGGGGACTTGCTGGAGTAGCGGCGGTTGGCTGCCGTGATGCCTACTGTCTCGCTGATGTTGCCAGAGAAGTAGTTGGCGCGGGCTGTCACATACTTGTTGATGTATTGTGCGTCGAACGAGTAGAGCAATACATTGATTTTGCCCAGTTCGCTGTAAGTCATCAGTTTGTCGGCATTCTTTCCGGCATTAGGGTTGTAGAGCAGTGAGGCACCGACGCGCAGTCCCGGTACACCCGTCCAGTTCAGACGGACGGTATAGGCGGGAGCGGAGAAGTTGTCGGTCTCCAGAAATCCCTGCTTGCCCTTCTTTATCCAGTGGTACACATCGAATCCGTTGGGATTCAGACCCGAGGTAATCATTGCCTCATAGTCGAATGAAGCCAGCCCGCTTCCGAATTCGCCAAAGAACTCAATACCCGTTTCGTGCCACGTAGAGGCCATCAGCGTGGTGGCACCCTCGGGGCGGGCTGCAGTAAAGAAGTTGAGTGGCTCGTGATGCGAGTTGGTCAGTCCAACGGGGATAATCATATGGCCTACGCGGACGTTGAACTCCGGGATAATCAGGCGTGTAATGTGGAACTGCTCCAGTGCCACTTCGCCGCCTTTCTCCACCTCAGTCTCGTATTCGCCGTTTTCGCTTCCTGACTGTGACTCAATCTCGTAGGTCGTTCCCGTACCGCCAGACTCAAATTCAATCTCTGCACCGAGAATCCATTTCGGTGTAATCTTGTATTCGCCTTCGAGGATAAAGCGCGGTATGGATATCTCGTTATGGTTTCTCTTTGTGTTTCCTGCGCTGGCACCGTAGAAACGGTTCAGTCCGTAGTCCTTAAACGTAGCCAGCATCTCACCATAGCTGCCGATACGCCATTTGGAATATCCGTCAGCGGGAGCAGGTGCCTCGGCCTGTACGTCCTCTGTGCCGGTCGTACCGGCAGACAGGTTATTGTCGTCGGGCTCAGCTGCCAGCGCGATGCTCGTGCTCAGCAGAAGTCCCGTAGCTATCAGTGATAAAGTCTTATTCATATATCTTCTAAATACGTATTTAGTTCTTTTCCGCTGCAAAGGTATTGCGTTTAGTAGTATCTCACAATACCTAAAAATTATGAAATTAGTGAAAAATATTGCTTGTTTCGTTTAAAATAACTACTTTTGCATTTGGTTATATATATTAATAAGGTATATAAAGGCATTGAGTTATGAAACATCAGAAAATGTATGAAGCGGACGACAAGATGATTTCGCTCATCAAAGATGACTATAGTCTGCTGCAGTCGTTGGGTTCCTTCGGCATCAATCTCGGCTTCGGCGACAAGACCGTGCGCGAGACGTGCGAGGACAACAACGTCGATACGCATACGTTTTTGGCCGTGGTCAACTTTACCATCAACGGCTATACGGTATTCGAAGATGACGATGAGCTGTCGGTGCCCACGTTGCTGCACTATCTGCGCGCCAGCCACGAATACTATCTCGACTTCCAACTGCCCTTTATCCGCCGCGAGTTGCAGGAGTCTATTGACGATACTGACAGCCTCGGCATCCTCATAATGAAGTTCTATGACGAATATGCACAGGAGATTCGTCGCCATATGAAATATGAGGAGAAGACGCTCTTCCCCTATGTAGAGGCACTGCTCGACGGGCAGGCACAGGGCGACTATAACATCGAGACTTTCTCTAAGCATCACGGCCAGACGGACAAGAAGCTGCGCGAGCTGAAGCTGATGATTATCAAGTATCTGCCTGCCGACTCGCACCGCAACAACAAGCTGACGGCTACGCTCTACGACATCTACAACAATGAGGAGTGGCTGCGCCAGCACGCCTTAGTGGAGGACAAAATCTTTGTGCCGGCCATCCGACGGCTGGAGCGCGTGCAGAAGCAGAGCGACGTGACGAAGAATATATCGACAATGGTGTTCAAGAACGGCAGCGACAGCAGCGAGATGCTGTCCGACCGTGAGCGCGATGTCATCATCAGTGTGGTACAGGGGATGTCGAATAAGGAGATTGCCGACCATCTCTGCATCTCCATCAACACCGTCATCACCCACCGCCGCAACATCGCCCGTAAGCTGCAGATCCATTCTCCTGCCGGCCTCACTATCTATGCCATCGTCAACGGCCTCGTGGACATATCGGCTGTGAAGCTGTAGGAAATACTTAGGGCATTATTCTTGCGCCGAATCGCGACCTTTCTCATATCATTATATAGAACATCAAAAGCGGGAAACAGCACCGATACTGTCGGTCTCTGCTTCCCGCTTTAAAGATAGGAGCGGCGTGTTATTTTATGGCCTTTCCCGATTCCCACGCCTGTCCCACACTGTCACCTACTACGCGGTAGTTGTGCGTTGACGAATCGTAGATGACGGGCTGCAGTTTGGCCAAATCTACCTTTCCGTCGGTAAGGATGCGCTGATTGGCACTCATATTCACGATTTCGCCTACTACGCGGGCACCACCGTTCTCATTCTCGTCGAATGTGACTACCCGGCACTCCAGCGTCAATGGATATTCGTTGATGATGGGGGCGTCTACGTTCGGGCTCTTAGTGACGGTGAAGCCTGCGCGAGCCACTTTGTCGGGCACGTCGTTGGCAGACACCAGTCCGAAGTAATCGCTCTGTACTACATTGTCCTTCGAGGCGAAGCTGATGGTGAAAGCCTGCTTCAGCTTGATGTTCGAGGTGGTCTTGTGGGCTGAGAGATTGACGCAGATGTGGTTCGGACCGCACTGGCCGCCCCACGCTGCCATCATTACGTCGGGATTCTCGTTCTCATCGTAGGTGGCAATCATAATGGCAGGCAGCGGCGTGATGATGCCCTTAGCACCGAAGTTCTCGCGTCCTTCTACATTCTGAACCTGCTCCTTCTCAGGATTCACGTTTGCTTCTGCGGCAGGTTTCTCACTCTTGTTTCCGCAAGCGCCCAATACGAGCGCAACAGCCACGGCTGCGCAAGCAAGTCCGAGGCCTCTTTTGTTCATTGTCTTCATAATCTTCTTACTTTATCAGTCAAGTTATGCTTTATGCTGTCTGTGGGACAATCTCTTTTCCCCGCTATCAGTATAGGCCTTTCTGTGCTTAAATCTTGTTGATGTCTACATAGCCGTGCATCACAGCATAGATGGTCAGCGCCGACACACTCTTCACACCCAGCTTGTCCATAATGTTCTTGCGGTGGGTGATGACGGTAGCAATGCCGATGTTGAGGCGGTCGGCAATCTCTTTGTTGATGAGCCCCTGCACGATGAGCGACATTACCTCTATCTCGCGATCGGTGAGAATCTTCCGTTGCAGTACGTCGGGCATCGGGGGCAGATTGCGTCCGTGAGCGTGGGCGTGCTGCTCCAGTGTGAGGATGGCACGGATGAGTTGCTGCTCCGGTTGGTTGATGCAGAGGCTATGAAACTCTGACAGTTGTGACGTTTCGCCCAGCGACAGGGTCAGCACGATGGTCTTGCGCTGGCGCTCGCTGAAAAACGCACGGTTGCGCAGCAGGATGTCCATCGACACAAAGTAATGGACATAGCTGTCGGAGTTGTTGGCTTCCAACTCGGCCAGTGTGCCAAACGTGTCGATAGTCATTATCGGCATCACGTTCTGCAGCAGGTTCTTCAATCCCAATGCGGCAAGCGTATTGGCATCGATGATGGCTATTTTAGGGCGGGACGATGGCATATTGATATTATGATAAGAATCCGAGCAGTGCACCGGCAGCCACAGCCGAACCAATGACGCCAGCCACGTTGGGACCCATAGCGTGCATCAGCAGGAAGTTACGGCGGTCGTACTCCAGTCCGAGGTTATTGGATATGCGGGCAGCCATCGGTACGGCACTGACGCCTGCATTTCCGATGAGTGGGTTCAGTTTCTTGTCTTTTGGCAGGAAGAGGTTCATCAGTTTCACGAAGAGTACACCGCTCATTGAGGCCACAACGAATGCCAGTGCACCGATGGCGAAGATGAAGATGGTGTTCATCGTGAGGAACTCGCTGGCCTGCGTAGAGCAGCCTACGGTGAGGCCGAGCAACATCACAACAATGTCGTTCAGCGCACTGCCTGCTGTCTTGGCCAGTCGGGTGGTCTTGCCGCTTTCTTTCAGCAGATTGCCGAAGAAGAGCATACCGAGCAGGGGCAGACCGGAAGGCACGATGAAAGTAGTGAGCAGCAGTCCGATGATGGGGAAGAGGATGCGCTCCGTCTGGCTCACTTGGCGGGCAGGTTTCATCCGAATGACGCGCTCTTTTTCCGTGGTGAGCAGTCGCATCAGCGGCGGCTGGATCAGAGGCACCAGTGCCATATACGAGTAGGCGCACACAGCGATGGCTCCCATCAAGTTGGGGCTCAGCTTGGAGCTGAGGAAGATGGCTGTGGGGCCGTCGGCACCGCCGATAATGGCAATGCCTGCAGCTTGGTTGGGCTCAAATCCGAGTGCCAGCGCAAACATATAGGCTCCGAAGATGCCGAATTGTGCTGCTGCACCGATGAGTACCAGCTTAGGATTGGCAATGAGCGCCGAGAAATCGGTCATTGCGCCGATGCCGAGGAAGACGAGTGGGGGATACCACCCGAGCCGCACGCCCTGATAGAAGATGTTGAGCACCGAGTTGTCCTCGTAGAGGCCAATCTCCAGTCCGGCGTCAGCCCGGAAGGGAATGTTGCCGAGAATGATGCCCAGCCCGATAGGGACGAGCAGCAGCGGTTCGAAGTCTTTCTTGATAGCCAGATAGATGAACAGTGCACCCACGACAATCATAATGAGGTTTCCTGCCGTGGCATTGGCAAAGCCAGTATAGGTCAGGAATTCATTGAAGTTTTCTGCTATGAAGTTGATAAATCCCATACTTATTCTACGATTTTACAATTTTACGATTTTGGATGTCTGTTAGTGAATTTGTCCAATAGTGAAATTGTCCAATCATCCGATGGTCAGCATTACTGCACCTTCCATTACCGAGTCGCCCGGGTTTACAGTGACAGAAGTGACGGTTCCTGCATATTCGGCTTCGATGTTGTTCTGCATCTTCATTGCCTCGAGCACAATCACTACATCGCCTACTTGCACCGTATCGCCCACTTTTACGTTGATGCTGGTAATGGTGCCGGGCAGCGGTGCTTTCTGTGGGTTGCCGGCTCCGGCAGGTGCCGCAGACGCAGTGGCCACGGGAGCTGCTGCGGGTTTGGGAGCAGCGGCTGGCGCGGGCTTGGGTGCCTCTACCTTCACGCGGTTCAGCGGGCTGGTAGGGTTGATGGGCTGTTTCAGTTCCACTTCGAACGGGATGCCGTTGACGTTTACTTTGGCGATGTTGCCTTCTACTTCTTCGATTTCTACTTCGTAGTCGACACCTTGTACGGTATATTGATACTTGTCCATTGCTTATAAAAGGTTTTTGGGGGTTGTTGGAATTTGGGGAGCTGTGTGGGAAGAGGGCGTGACAGGGTCGTGGAACTGGGTCATCTGCGTGTACTCGTCGTCCCATCCCGTGTCTTTCGGTTTGATGGTGATGACGCCACTTTCCACGTCGTGCACGTTGTCTTGATACTGTTTCAGTGCCATTGCGATGACTGCAATGTAGATTTCTTTGTCAATACCCTTTGTCTTCAATCCATCTTGCAGGATGACGCCGGTCTTGTGACCAATCTCTGCCGTCTTCTCAACGGTCTTCACCACGGGTTTGATGGGTTGGTGGGCTGCCACTTTCTTGGCCGTCTCCTGATGCTTCATAAGGAGTCCGAACAGCGTGAAGAAAATCCACAGCAGAGCCAGACAGAAGAAGACGATGCCCATTGCCATAATGGTCATACCGAACCCGTGGGGGTCTTCTCGCTTGAATTTCGATATTTTCGATTCGCTGGCCTTCGTGTAGTTGGAAATTCCGGGCGTCACGTTGTCAGCCGGCCGGATGTCCCAACGCGAAGCCCCGTCGCTGACGCGGGCAAACGACTGGTCGGCAGCGAGTGGGGGGATGCTGACAGAGTCGATGAGCTGGGTGGCATTTCCGTTGTAGAGTGCAATCCAAAGCGGTTCGCCGGGATTGACCGTCACGTTGAGATGCAGCGTTCCCTGTGTGGGATTGCTGTTGAGATAGAACACGATGTGCTGCCGTGCACTGAGGTTGGTGCGCTCGTCTCCGCTGGGGATGATGCTCATTCGCTGAATTCGCTCGGGCACGCTCATCGTCTTGTCAAGCACGGAGCGGTCGGTCGTGATGTACATTCCTCGGATGTTGTACGTCGAGTGTGAGATGTTGGCAATCTCAATCCACGCATTCCGGGCTCCGTATTCGTCCATCAGGCTGGTCTGGTTGTCGGTCAGCACCTCGTTCAGTTTGATGCTGGCATCCATCTGGGCGTGCATCGCGGTGCTTCCGGCCAAGAGCAGTGAGCCTAATATTAAGCCGAATTTATTCATTTGTTTAGATAGGTGTAATTATTATATAAGTTGATTTTTTCTTGCTTTATCCGCAGAAGAACAGCACGATAATCTGCGCAGTGAAGATGCGGAGGAACATAGACAGAGGGTAGACTGTGGAGTAGCCCAGTGCCGGTGCCTCTTTGGAGCATACGCTGTTGGCATAGGCCAATGCGGGCGGGTCGGTATAGGTTCCGGCAATCATACCCATTATCGTGAAGTAGTTGAACTTGAAGCGGATGCGTGCAATGGGACCCACGATGAGGATAGGGATGACGGTGATGAGGAATCCCGTCAGCACGTAGAGCAGTCCGTCGCCCTGTACTACGGTGCTCCAGAATCCAGCTCCGGCCTTAATGCCTACACTGGCGAGGAAGAGCACCAGCCCAATCTCTCGCAGCATCATATTGGCCGACGTGGTGGTATAGGTCACGAGCTTAATCTTATAGCCGTAGCGGCCTATGAGGATGGCGATAATCAGCGGACCACCAGCGATACCGAGCTTCATTGGTACGGGCATCCCGGGGATAGCGATGGGCAGCGACCCGAAGATGATGCCCATAATAATGCCCACGAAAATCGTAGCGATGTTGGGCGCATCCAGCCGTCGGATGGAGTTACCCATCTTGTTAGCCACGCGGTCTACGGCGTCTTCAGGGCCAACCACCATAATGCGGTCGCCCACCTGTAAGGGCAGTCCGGCCGAGGCAAAGAGGTCCATTCCCTGACGCGTGACGCGGGTCACGTTGACGCCATAAACGCTCGAGAAGTGCATACCGCCCAGTGTCTTGCCGTTGATTTTCGGGTTGGTCACCAGTACGCGTTTCGACACGAGTGGCTGGTCCTGCTTCTCCCACGCTACTTCAATCTGCGGGCCGATAAAGGCAATGATAGCTTCGGCGTCAGCTTCTGCACATACAATGTAGAGCTGGTCGCCTTTATGGAAAACGGTATTGCGGTTAGGAATGCTGACGTGCCCCTCGTGCAGGATGCGTGAACACACGAAGTCGCGGTTCAGGAAGTCGTGGACTTGTAGCAGCGTGCGCCCCTCCAAGTACGAGTTCGTTACCTCGAGGTGCATCTGGTGAGGCTTCTGCGCAGCATTGGCCTGTTCCATTGCGTGCAGCCGTTCCTCTTCTTTCTCCAGTCGTACCTTACATATATATCGGATGAGAATCGTGGCACCGATGATGCCGAGCACGCCGAGCGGATAGGCGCACGCATACCCGCTGGCAATCTGTGGCGGGGTACTGCTGGTGAAAACCGACCCCAACGCCTCGTTGGCCGCACCGAGACCCGGTGTGTTGGTGACGGCACCGTAGAGCGTGCCCACCATCATCGGCAGGTTGTTCACGTTGCTGGTGTCGAAGAAGATGAAGTAGCAGGCAAACATCACCAGAATGTTGAGTAGGATAGCCGTGGCAGCCAGTCCGTTCAGTTTGATGCCTGCCGTCCCGAAGCTCTCGAAGAAGCCCGGTCCCACCTGCATACCTATCATAAATACGAACAGGATGAGGCCGAAGTCTTGTATGAACGTCAGAATGTTGGTGGGAGCAGTAAAGCCGAAGTGCCCGGCTACGATGCCTGCAAACAATACGAACGTGACGCCCAGCGAGATGCCGAAAATCTTAATTTTGCCCAGATAAACGCCTATGGCAATTACCATTGCGTAGAGTAGGGCAATGTGCGCTACCGAGTCGGTAGTAATGAATAAGTCTTTAAGCCATTGAAACGATTCCATAACATACATTTCTTTTCGGAGTGCAAAGGTAGCTAAAATTTGCGCAACAAAAGCATTTTTGTGCAACTTTTTTAGAACTTCTGCTCACTTTTTCATTCTTTCACACTTAGTTTAATGCAAAAATCGTTACCTTTGCAAAGTGGACCAATACAAGATGCGGATGAGAACTAAATTACAACCATTGCTGATTTTCCTGTTGGCGGCACTGTGGTTGCCTGTTGCAGCCCAGCAATCTGTAGATTCGTTGCGACGTCAGTTGGCTCAGCAAAAAGGCGAGGAGAAATTGGAAACGCTGCATCAGATCTATATCGAATCGCTCCGTGACGAAGATGTGGCCATCCGCCTGCGTGCCGTGAACGCGATGATCGACGAGGCCCGCCGTCAGCGGAATACCGATTACGAGGGCAAAGCAATGGCATTGAAGATAAGCGTGTTCTATTGCTATGTGATGATAGACAGCATCAATGAGCAGAAAGAGACCACAATGGACTTCTTGGCCAAGTATGAGCAATGGGAAGATTACTACGAGGTAGCCCTGCAGTCCATCCAGACCACCGCTTTCGACGAGGGCCACTATATGATGGCCCTGCGCGATTGCCAGCATTTGTACGACTTTGCACGTCAGCATAACCACCCCATCGGGCTGGCCTATGCCTCGTTTGTGCTGGGCGACATCTACAGCAAATACTATCACGACTACAAAGAGGCCACGCGCCTCTTCGAGCAGAGCCTGAGCTACTTCCGCAGGATGGAACCGCGCGACTTGGTGGTCGACGTCTATTCGGGCTATCTCAGTGTGCTGGAGTACCAGAAACGCTTTGATGACGAGGAACGGGTCATTGGCGAGCTGCTGAACTATCTTGACCGCTTATGCGATGGCAACAAGAACGACCCTATCTATATGCCCAATCTGGGCGAGGTGCGGGCCACGCAGGTGTGGATGGAGACCAAGCGCGGCAACCTGCGTGCGGCTGCCCGCTACGTGGCTGAGCTGAAGCAACTGCTCAACCGTGGTCAGATTTACTATTATTATAATGCCTGCAAGGCCATTGCCAACTATTATTTCTCCATCCGCGACTATCAGCAGGCCGAGGTCTACATCCGCGAAATGAGCAATGCTCCTGAGGGCAACAGCCGTACTGCCCGCACAGAGATCCGGCGCTTCAGGGCCAATCTGCTGCGTGGTCAGGGACGCTTCGAGGCTGCGGCCGCCTTACTCGACAGTCTGCTCGTAGAGAGCGACACGGCCATCAATTTGCAGTTGCAGACGCAGCTCAACGAAATGACCACTCTCTATCGGTTGGACGATTTGCGGATGGAACAGCAGAAGGCCAAGACGCGCTACATTGTTATTATGGCAGCATTGGCATTCGTGGCATTGGTTGTGTTCATCATTTTCCGCAGCCGGGCCGCGCGACGGCTGAAACTGAAGAACGATGAGCTGGCCGTCGCACTGGACCACGCGCAGGAGAGCGACCGAATGAAGAGTGCCTTCATCCGTCACATCAGTCACGAGATACGCACCCCGCTCAACATCATTACCGGCTTTGCCCAAGTCGTTTCCAGTCCGGAGTTTGAGGTGACCGAAGAAGACCGCTCCAAGATGTTGAACGACATCAGCCATAACACGCAGGAAATCACCAACTTCGTGAATGCGCTTATAGAACTTTCTGAAAGCGAGAGCCGTGCTAAGTATGCACTTGATGAGCCGGTTGTCATCAACCGTCTGTGCCGTGACGCATTGTCGGAAGCGCAGAACGAATGCGGCGGGCGGTTGCAGATGAGTTTCGAGACGGCGCTGACCGACGACTTCGTCTTGAACAGCAACGGCAGTGCCATCAGTAAGATATTGCGGCAGCTGTTCAAGAATGCGATGAAATTTACAGCCAACGGAAGCGTTGTCTTGCGTGCTTCGCTCGACAAGTCAGCGTCGGAAGTGTCGGTCTCGGTAGAGGATACGGGCGTCGGAATCCCGGCCGGGCAAGAAGAGAAAGTGTTCGAACAATTTTATAAGGTGGACACTTTCAAGCAGGGCATCGGCCTCGGTCTGACGATGGCGCGCCAGATTGCCGTTCGGCTGGGTGGTACGCTCGTGGTCGATCCGGCTTATACCGATGGCGCCCGACTGGTGTTGACGCTACCCGTGACCGTCTGAGTCGGGAACGAAGAATGATGGGGCGATTCTATCTATGGGCTATGGCTTTCATTCAATGGAAGCCATAGCCCTTTCTTTTTTATCCTGTCAAAACCTGTCCTGTTTTGAGGAAAGGATTCTTTAATCCCTCACATATAGATAAATATGAAATATTTATGAATTATTTTCGGCAGTTCGGAAATAATTGCTATCTTTGTGGGCTGAAATAAAAGAACAACTTATATAATAATCAAAAAGACTATGGCAAACAAAGAGAAACTCTTTACCGAGTTTACCGCTCCCACCACGCAAGAGTGGCTGGACAAGATTGAAGTGGACCTGAAAGGTGCCGACTTCCAGAAGCGGTTGGTATGGAGAACAAACGAAGGATTCAACGTGCAGCCCTTCTACCGCCGCGAGGACTTGGCGGAGCTGAAGACGCCAGACGCCCTGCCGGGCGAATTTCCTTTCGTTCGAGGTAACAAGAAAGACGACAATGCGTGGTATGTCCGGCAGAACATCATTGTCAATGACCCGAAAGAGGCCAATGCAAAAGCGCTCGACATCTTGAATAAAGGTCTCGACTCGCTGGGCTTCTATTTCCCCGGCGACCTTGTGAGCGCAGAGACCGTGGCTACGCTGCTCGACGGAATCTATCTCGACATCGTCGAGGTGAACTTCTGCACCTGCAAGCGCCGTTCGCTGGAACTGGCTCAGTTGCTGGTGGCCTACTTCGAGGAGAAAGGCTACGACAAAGAGAAAGTAGTGGGCAGTATCGACTGGGATCCCATCGAGAAGATGGTGATGCAGGGTAAGGACACTACGCCGGTATTGGCACTGGCTCCGCAGCTCATCAATACGCTGAAGGATTATCCCAACTTCCGCTGCATTACGGTGAACACCGAGGCACTCAACAATGCCGGTGCCTATATCGTGCAGGAGCTGGGCTATGCACTGGCTTGGGGTAATGAGTACCTGCAGCAGCTGACCGACGCCGGCGTAGACATCGACACGGCAGCCAAGAAGATTAAGTTCAATATGGGCGTCAGCGAGAATTATTTTATGGAGCTGGCCAAGTTCCGTGCCGCCCGTCTGCTGTGGGCACAGATTGTAAAGCAGTATGAGCCGAAGTGCGACTGCGCCTGCAAGATGATTGTCAACGCAACGACGTCGACCTATAATCAGACGCTGTTCGACTCCTATGTCAATCTGCTCCGCTCTCAGACCGAGGCAATGAGTGCTGCGCTGGGTGGTATCCATTCGATGGTGGTGACGCCGTTCAATGTCACCTATGAGCAGTCCACCGACTTCTCGGAGCGCATCGCTCGCAATCAGCAGCTATTGCTGAAAGAGGAGAGCCACTTCGGACAGATTGTCGACCCGGGAGCCGGCTCGTATTATATTGAGCATCTGACCGATGCTTTGGCTCGCGAAAGCTGGAAAATATTCCTGAAAGTGGAAGAGGAGGGTGGATTCCTCGCTGCCGTTAAGGCTGGAACCATTCAGGACGATATCAACGCCACGAACCAGAAACGCCACGGCGACGCAGCCAAGCGTAAGGAGTTCCTGCTTGGTACCAACCAATTCCCCAACTTCACGGAGAAGAGTGAGGGCAAGCGCCCGGTAACAGTTGGCTGTGGCTGCGGACACGCTGATACTGCTCCTTTCAAGCGCATCAGCAGCACCCGCTTGGCTGCTGACTTCGAGGATTTGCGCATTCACACAGAAGAGCAGAAAGTGCCCACCGCCTTTATGCTGACCATCGGTAATCTGGCAATGCGTCAGGCTCGTGCACAGTTCTCGTGCAACTTCCTCGCCTGTGCAGGCTACAAAGTGGTCGACAACCTCGGCTTTAAGACAGTAGAAGAGGGCGTGGATGCTGCATTGGAGGCTGGTGCCGACATCGTGGTGCTCTGTTCATCGGACGATGAATATGCCGAGTATGCCATTCCCGCATTCAAGTATCTGGATGGCCGTGCTATGTTTGTCGTAGCCGGCGCCCCCGCTTGTATGGACGACCTGAAGGCAGCCGGTATCGAGAATTTCATCCACGTGCGTTGCAACGTGCTCGAGACACTGAAAGAGTATAATCAGAAACTTGGTATCTAAACGAATAGGAGGACTTGAATTATGCGTAAAAATTTTAAGGATATTGACATTTATGCAGGCATCAAGGCTCAGGATGGTGCCAAGTGGATTAAGGACAATCATATTGAGAACAATTGGAAGACTCCGGAGCACATTGAGGTACGCCCCGTCTATACGAAGGAAGACCTCGAGGGAATGGAGCATCTTGACTTTACGGCCGGTATCCCGCC
>JAFUZD010000009.1 GCA_017476785.1 Prevotella sp.
ATGACAACGAAGAGACGATAAAGAAGCGTCTTGTGGTGTATCACTCGCAGACGCAGCCGCTCATCGGATGGTATGAGCGCGAAGGCCTGCACCATCACATCGAGGGCTATGGCTCCGTAGAAGACATCTTCGCCCGCATCTGCGAGGTTGTGGAGCGATTGTGATTGAGAATGGCGGGAATTAGGAGTGTAGGAGTGATAGGAGTGTAGGAGTGTAGACAATAGCTTCGAGTGCTCAGGACATACGTCTACACTCCTGCCACTCCTGCCACTCCTGCCACTCCTACCACTCCTACCACTCCTACCACTCCTACCACTCCAATACATTCGTCTGCACTCCTCCACTCCTATCACTCCTACACTCCTATAAACTCCAGAAATTAATAAACAGTAGCGAAATGGAATCAAACTTTGTAGACTACGTAAAGATATACTGCCGGTCTGGGAAAGGTGGGCGCGGCTCGATGCATCTGCGCCACGTGAAGTATAATCCCAACGGTGGCCCCGACGGCGGCGACGGCGGTAAGGGGGGCAGCATCATCCTGCGCGGTAACCATAACTACTGGACGCTGCTGCACCTCAAGTACGAACGCCACATCTTTGCTGAGCACGGCGGGAATGGTGGACGCGACAAGTGCCACGGTACCGACGGAAAGGACGTCTATATTGACGTGCCCTGCGGCACGGTGGTGTATAATGCCGAGACGGGTAAGTATGTCTGCGACATCACTTATGACGGACAGGAAATCGTGTTACTGAAAGGTGGCCGTGGCGGTCTGGGTAACTTCCAGTTCCGCAGTGCCACTAATCAGGCACCGCGCTATGCACAGCCCGGCGAACCGATGCAGGAGATGACCATCATCCTTGAGCTGAAACTGCTGGCCGACGTCGGTCTGGTGGGTTTCCCCAATGCGGGTAAGTCCACACTGGTATCGTCGCTCTCCAATGCGCGCCCCAAGATAGCCAACTATCCCTTTACCACGATGGAGCCTTCGCTCGGCATTGTGGGCTATCGCGACGGCAAGTCGTTCGTGATGGCCGATATTCCCGGAATCATCGAGGGTGCCAGTGAGGGACGCGGACTGGGACTGCGCTTCTTGCGCCATATCGAGCGCAACTCATTGTTGCTCTTTATGGTGCCCGGCGATACGGACGATATCCGACGGGAGTACGAGATATTGCTCAATGAGCTGCGGCAGTTCAATCCAGAGCTGCTGGACAAGCACCGCGTGCTGGCCGTGACGAAGAGCGACCTGCTGGACGATGAGCTCATCGAGATGCTGCGCGAGACGACTCCCGACGACTTGCCGGTGGTCTTCATCTCGGCCGTGGCTAACCGCGGACTGGACGAACTGAAAGACGTCCTTTGGGCGGAACTGAACTCGGAGAGCAATAAGTTGGCTGCCGTGATGACTGAGGATACGCTGGTGCACCGCGATAAGGATATGGCAGTCTTTGCCGACGAATTGGCCGACGAGGGCGAGGACGGTGACATCGAGTATCTCGATGACGACGAGCTTGAGGAGGCAGAAGACTTGGACGACTTCGAATACGACGAGGAATGAGTGCCCCACAGCTCACTTACTATGCAATGGCACCCGAGGTGGTGGCTTTCAGTACGACACGTGAGGGTGGTGTCAGCAGTGGTTCTTATGCCTCGTTCAATATCAATCCTTATTGCGGCGATGCGCCCGAGGCCATTGCCACCAATCGGGAGCGGCTCTGCTGTCTGCTGGGTATTGACAGCAAACATTTGATAATGCCGCATCAGACGCATCATACGCTGACGCGGCAGATTACGGACGACTTTCTCTCCCTGCCCGAAGAGGAGCGGCAGGCACTGCTCGAAGGGGTGGATGCGCTGATGACCGACGTGCGGGGGCTCTGTATCGGTGTCTCCACGGCCGACTGCATCCCGGTGCTGCTCTACGACCCGGTTCATTCGGCCGTCTGTGCCATACACGCGGGATGGCGCGGTACGGTGGCACGCATCGTGCAGCATTCGGTGGAGGCGATGCAGCATTCGTATGGGACGCAGCCCAGCGACTTACTGGCTTGTATCGGACCGGGCATCTCACTGGCTCACTTTGAGGTGGGCGACGAGGTGTACGAGGCGTTTGCCGAGGCTGGCTTTGCAATGGAGCCCATCAGTCGCAGGGAGGCGAAGTGGCACATTGACTTGCCGCACTGCAACCGACTGCAGCTGGAAGAACTGGGTGTTGAGGCCGCTCATATTCACTCGGCGCACATCTGTACGTATGCCGACAGCGGGCACTATTTCTCGGCACGCCGACTGGGCATCCGCTCGGGACGTATCTTCACGGGTATTCTGATGCGATAGGGAAGTAGGGATGAGACAGAAAGGAAGGGGTTGAATCCGTAGATTCAACCCCTTCCTTATTGGTATTCTATTTCTTCAATGTGATGTTGCCATTGCTGTCGATGCGGGCTTCGCTTTGCGGCACGTCCTCCTCGCTGAGCTGCTTGATTTGGCGGGCTACGCTCTGAGTGGCATCTTTGCGCGGCCCGACGCCTTTCTGCTGGAGGAAAGAGTGAATCTTCCCACTGAGGAAGCGGCCTTTCCGGTCAATCTTGATGACGATGACGGGCGAATGGGCTGAGATGCCCGTGAGGCTCATCCCATAGGGCGTGCAGAAGTTGCCGAGGCTGTAGTCGATGAAGCGACCTTTGTAGACCTCTGCGCAGCGCACTACGTGGGGCCCGTGGCCGTAGACGACGTCAGCCCCATTGTCGATGCAGAAGTGAGCCAGCTCGCGCAGTGAACCGCGGTTCTCGCCGAGGAATGTCTCCGTACCGTAAGGCAGATGGCTCTTGGTGCGCCCTTCGGCTCCGCCGTGGAACGAGACGATGATAAGGTCGGTCTCGTCTTTCAGCTGGGTCAGGATGCGCTTCACGGTGGCGAGGTCGGTGTGCTTGATGGTGTAGGAGTTGTGGCCGAAGGCGCAGAACCCAATCTTCAGCCCTTTTCGCTGGATGATGGCCGTCTCGACGCGCCCTTCCAGTCCGGCAAACTTAATGCCTTGCTGTGTTAGCATCCGTTCGGTCGAGAGGATGCCCTCCGTACCGAAGTCGTTGGCGTGGTTGTTGGCCATACTGAGGAAGTCATAACCGGCGTCTTTCAGCCATTGCGCATAGCTGGTCGGCGTGCGGAATGCGTAGACGTTGGGGCCGTCGCCCTTCGTGCTCTCTCCGCCGTCGCAGAGTGTGCCTTCCAGATTACCCACGGCGATGTCGGCCTGCTGCAAGAAAGGCTTCACGTCGCGGAACAGGTGTTTGCCGCCTTCGGCAGGAAGGGCCGTAGCGGGGTAGGTGGTACCCATCATTATGTCACCGGTCATTGCGATGGTGAGGGTATCAGAAAGGCAGACTACGCTGTAGCCTGCCATCAGTGTAATCAGTAATGCTTTGATCTTCATTTGCTTATTGTGACACGCGGCGTACGCCGATGTAGCGCCGCGAATAGTATCCGTCGGTAGAGCTGCTGACCTTCACTCCGTCCTTACTGCTGGCGTGGATGAAAGAGAACTCGCCGGTGAGCGGGTCGTAGTCGACCACAATGCCCACGTGCCCTACGCCGCGTCCCGAGCCCGGACTGGTGAAGAATACCAAGTCGCCGCGCTGCATCTCGCTGCGGTTGATGGGAATGTTGCGTGCATACTGGTCGCGCGATGATGCGCCGATATTGATG
The DNA here is from genome assembly GCA_017476785.1 of Prevotella sp. GTDB lineage: Bacteria > Bacteroidota > Bacteroidia > Bacteroidales > Bacteroidaceae > Prevotella. Next base: position 3,709 of record JAFUZD010000009.1, read on the forward strand.
CCGGTCTGCTGACCGTAGACGTAGCTGGTGAATCCCGAGCAGTCGAAGGCGTAAGGGCCTTTGCTGCCGCTGCGGTAGCGGGTGCCGAGGTGCGAGTAGGCCTCGTCGATGATGTTGTCCATCCGCGGCGCGTTGAACGCGTCGTCGGCATCGGTGTACAGGAAGTCGTAGTTGTCTATCTCTTGATAGACCTGTTCTGTTCTGGTCACCTTCCTGTGCTTCTTCTTCCTGCTTCGGGCAGATGTCACATCCACCGAAGAGACGAGGACGAGAAGGATGCAGATATAAATCTTTTTCTTCATATCGATTGTTTGGTTAGCGGCATCACGCCGTGATGGTTATTGGTTGGTTAATTGTACTTCAGGATCTGGCCCGGACGCAGGCGGATGTTGCGGCCGATGTGGTTCAGCCGGCAGATGGCGTCGATGGTGGTGCCACGCTTGCGGGCGATAGACGAGAGCGTCTCGCCTTTCACCACCTTATGGAGGCGGGTGGCGGGCTTATAGGAGCTGCGGTGCTGCTGCGTGCTGGCCGTGGACAGCTGGTCCTCTATCCGGTCGGACACGGCATTGCTGCTGCCGCCTACGCCGCGGAGGCGTGTGGCTTCTGCCGACTCGCGGTTGTAGGTCGACTTGCGGAATACGTAATAGTCGTCGACCACGTCTTGATTGCGGAAGTCGAACATCAGTGCGGGGTTGAGTGCCACGCCGCAGAGGCGCGTCTCGAAGTGCAGGTGCGAGCCCGTGCTGCGTCCCGTGTTGCCACCCAGTCCGATGGGGTCGCCGGCGCGCACTTCCTGATCTTCGCTGACCAACTGCTTCGACATATGTCCATAGATGGTCTCCAGTCCGTTGTGGTGGCGAATAACGACGTAGCGTCCGTAGCCGCGGCCCTCGTAGCGCACGATGCGCACCTTACCGCTGAATGCGGCGCGGATGGTATCGCCAATGTACACTTTGATGTCCAGTCCTTTGTGCTGGCGTCCCCAGCGCGAACCGAAGTTGCTCGTGATGACGCGGCTGGTCGTCGGCATTGCAAAGTCGCGCAGCGAGATGCGGAACGTGTCAGGCAGTGCCGTGGCACGGTGGGCATAGCGGTTGCTCCAGTCCTCGTAGAGGTCGGCAGCCGGCGACTCGTAGTTCTCGGCCTCAATCAGCCGATGCAGTGCCACGCTGTCCACTGCGTTCATCTTGCGGTCCACGGGAGCCTGTCGCGCCAGTAGGTCCTGTCCTGTTACAGGAAGGGTGCAAACTGATGCAAAGGCACATATAGCAAATGTTTTAAGTCTCTTAATCATTCTAATTGGTTTTGGTTCTTTGTCTGTAAATCTGTTCCCGACCACGTTTCGAATATCCCTATCATTACAATCCAATGATAAACGGAACACGAACTTGACGTGTATCAATAGAACGCTGCAAAGATACGAATTATTTTCTAAACTCCTGCCCTGTTAACACTCTTTATGGCTGTTTTAACACTTAAAATCACCTTTTGTGGGTATGTCCGTCAGGAAATGGCAGCCCAGTTGACGTGGTCTTTGCGCAGTTCGCGCAGCCGGTTCCATAGCATCTGGTACTTCTCGGAGCGGCATTCGGGGTCGTCGTCGACGATGCGCTGGGCCTCGTCGCGTGCCAGTTGCACCAGCTGTCCGTCGCGGGCGATGTCGGCAATCTTCAGGTCGAAGGCCATTCCGCTCTGCTGCGTGCCTTCGAGGTCGCCCGGGCCACGTAGCTTCAGGTCGGCCTCGGCGATGCGGAAGCCGTCGTTCGTCTCGCACATAATGTCGATGCGCTTGCGTGTCTCTTCGCTCAACTTGTAGCTGGTCACGAGGATGCAGAAGCTCTGGTCGGCCCCGCGGCCTACGCGGCCGCGCAGCTGGTGGAGCTGACTGAGCCCGAAGCGCTGGGCGTCGAGGATGACCATCACCGAGGCGTTGGGCACGTTGACGCCGACCTCGATGACCGTCGTGGCCACGAGAATCTGCGTCTCGCCACTGACGAAGCGTTGCATCTCCTCTTCCTTCTCCTTCGGTTTCATCTTGCCGTGCACCTTACTCAGCCGGAATTCGGGGAATATCTGCAGGAGCGCGTCGAAGCCCGATTCCAGATTCTTGAGGTCAATCTTCTCGCTCTCCTCTATCAGCGGGAACACGATATAGACCTGCCGCCCCTGATGAATCTGGCGGCGGATGCCGTCGTAGAGCGAGGTGAGGCGGTTGTCGTAGACGTGGGTGGTCTGTATCGGCTTGCGCCCGGGGGGCAGTTCGTCGATGACGCTCACGTCCAAGTCGCCGTAGAGCGTCATTGCGAGGGTGCGCGGGATGGGTGTGGCCGTCATCACGAGCACGTGGGGTGGGTTGTCGCTCTTGCTCCACAGCTTGGCGCGCTGGGCTACGCCGAAGCGGTGCTGCTCGTCGACCACCACCATTCCCAGTCGCAGGAACTGCACCGTGTCTTCGATGACGGCGTGGGTGCCCACGAGAATCTGCACGTCGCCCGTGAGCAGTCCCTGCAGCACTTCGGTGCGCCGCTTGCCTTTGACGATGCCCGTGAGCAGCTCTACGCGGATATTCATCCCGCCGAGGAAGTCCTGAATCGTCTGCAGGTGCTGCTCGGCCAGTATCTCCGTAGGTGCCATTATGCAGGCTTGATAGCCGTTGTCCAGTGCGATGAGCATCGACATCAGTGCCACGAGTGTCTTACCCGAGCCGACGTCGCCCTGCAGCAGACGGTTCATCTGCCGCCCAGAGCCCATATCCTTCCGAATCTCGCGGATGACGCGCTTCTGTGCGCCGGTCAGTTCGAAGGGCAGGTGGTCGTTATAGAATGAGTTGAAACAGTCTCCGATGCGGGAGAAGACATAGCCGCGGTACTTGCGTCGCTGGTCGCTGGCATAGCGCAGGATGTTGAGTTGGACGTAGAACAGCTCCTCGAACTTCAGCCGTACGCGGGCGCGCTCCAGTTCGTTGGCGTTCAGCGGGTAGTGAATCTTGCGCAGTGCCTCGTCGCGCGCCATCAGGTGCAGCCGACTGGTGATGAAGGCGGGCAGCGTCTCGCTGAGCGGTTCCTTAATCCGTTCCAGCATTCCCTTCACCAGCTTCTCCAGTGTGCGCGAGGTCAGTCCGGCCTTCTTCATCTTCTCCGTGGTGGAGTAGTAGGGCTGCATCCCCATTGCCGACAGCTCCATCTGGTCGGCGGGGTCTATCTCGGGATGCGTCACGTTGAAGCGGCCGTTGTAGACGTTGGGCCGTCCGAAGACAATATATTCCGTTCCTATTTTGTATTGTTGCTTGGCATACTTGCCCCCGTTGAACCACGTGAGGTCCATCAGCTGGCGGCCGTCGGTGAAGTGAGCCACGACGCGCTCCTTCCGGGCACCCATCTGGAACGTCTCGAAGCTGAGGATATGACCTTTTATCTGCACAAACGGCATATCGGTCGTCAGTTCGCTGATGGCGTAGATGCGGCTGCGGTCGATGTGCTTATAGGGGAAATACTGCAACAAGTCGCCGAACGTGCTGATGCCCAGCTCTTGCTGGAGCATCTTCTTCCGGTTCGGTCCCACGCCCGGCAGGTATTGCAGGTCTTGTTGCAGGAGGTCAATCATAGGGTCTTAGTCGTTCTGCTTTACCAGCGCCTCGGCTATGGTCAGGTCGAAAGGCGTGGTCATTTTGATGTTCTCGCGGTTGCCCTCGACCAGCGTGACGGCCTCGCCGTAGGCCTCCACCACCGAGGCGTCGTCGGTGAATGCCTCGCTGTACGGCTGGCGGTTGGCGGCCTTGAGTAGCTGGATGTCAAAGCATTGCGGCGTCTGCACCAGTCGGTAGTCGTCTCGGGGTACGGTGTGGGAGCCGGGAACAGAGGATGGAGAATGGAGCATTCTGAGCGTCTCCACCACCGGCACCACGGGAATCGCGGTACGGTGGGTGCGCGCCGTCTCGTAGCAGCGGCGGATGACCTCGATGGCGGGGAAGGGGCGCACGCCGTCGTGCACACCGACCACGCCCTCGGCGTCGTCGGGAATCAGTTGCAGTCCGTTCTGCACGGAGTGAAAGCGCGTCGCGCCGCCGTCGGCCAGTCGGTAGTCGCCGTTGAAGTGATAGTCGGCGCACAGCTGGTGCCAGTAGTCCTGTTGGGCGCGGGGCAGTACGAGGATGATGCCGAGCGTCGGCGAATAGGCGCGGAAGCGCTCCAGCGTGCGCATCAGCACCGGTCGGCCGCCGATGGGCAGAAACTGCTTGGGAATGTCGCTCCCCATCCGCAGTCCCTTTCCGCCTGCCACGATAATGACGTAGTCCACGTTTCAGTTGATAGTTTAGAGTTGATAGTTTAGAGTTGGGCGTAGAAGGAGTTCTTCCAATCCTCCATTCTCAATTTTCAATTCTCAATACTCAAGTCCCATCAAGTGCTTGTAGCGCATTCCCTCGGCAATGGCATCGGCGTTGGCTTCGGTGGTCAACTGTGCCAAGAGCGTATAGGCAAACGGGAAAGCG
>JAFUZD010000112.1 GCA_017476785.1 Prevotella sp.
ACAGGGAATCAATTCACCGGCAATCTTGTACATATTAGGAATCATCAGCAGAAGACCCTGAGAAGCGGTAAACGTGGTGGTCAGTGCACCAGCCTGCAGCGAACCGTGGACAGCACCGGCTGCACCAGCCTCCGACTGCATTTCCTGTACACTTACGGTCTGTCCCCACAGGTTCTTACGCCCACGGGCAGCCCACTCGTCAACGTGCTCCGCCATAGGCGAAGACGGGGTGATGGGGTAGATAGCAGCTACCTCCGAGAACATATAGCTCACGTGAGCCGCAGCCTCGTTACCATCACAGGTGATAAACTTTTTTTCTTTAGCCATTTGTTTAGATAGATAAATGTATTAATGAATTATATTCTTTTGTTTGTCGATTTGTATTTCGATTAGTTCGTTCGTATTTGTTTCAATGTGACTTTTCCTTGTCAATCCTCATTGTTAGTATAGGAATCCCAGCAGCCACAGGGGAATCTGGTTGTCTTTTCCTATCTCAGTATTATATCGCGCATAGATAGTGTCGGGTGTATACCTTATTTTATTATGCGCATCGGCATCGCAGATGCGGAACTTCAGGTGGCCGTCCACGAGGTAATAATTGTCGTGCCCTGTCTGGTTCACTTTGTGGTCTTTCCAAAGTGAATTGACAAAGAAGGTCTCCATTGCCGTCTGCTTCTCTACGTGGATGGGGTAGATGGCATAGAGCAGATTGGAGTTGTGGAGCATCACCTTTGAAGGCTTCTTGGGGAAGTCCTGTCCCACGGGGTAAATCATATTCAGCAGTCGGGCATCGGTCAGGTATTTGATGTAGTTCATCACGGTGGCCCGGCTGGTCTCAATGTCTTTTGCCAGTTTTGATACGTTGGGGGCCTTTGGCCCTTCTTCTGCCAGTTGGTAGAACAGCTTCTTAATCTTTGTCAGGTATTTCAGCTCAATCTGCTTGACCAGCAGGATGTCCACCTCGGTCATCATATTCATCGTCTTCAACAGATTCTCCGAGTAGTTGCGCTGCTCTTGGAAGAATGGGTAGAAGCCGTGGTGGATATAGTCTTGAAAATAACGGTTGGGTGATGCCTTTGGCAGAATCTGTTTGATAATCTGCTCGTGATGCTGGAGGATGTCATCCAGCGAATAAGACTTGAAATTGTTGCCCGTCAGCAGGTTCAAGAACTCACGGAATGATAATCCTCTCAGATTGTAACTTTTCACGATGCCGTTCAGCTCGGGATTCTCCTCCTTCAGGCGCATCACGCTCGAACCCGTAAAGACAATCTTCAGACCGGGATAGCAGTCGTAACATCGACGCAGCTCTTTACTCCAGTCAGGCTGTTTGAACACTTGGTCAATGAGCAACACTTTGCCCCCACGCCGACAGAAGTCGCCGGCAAAGTCGGCGATGCCCCGTCCCTGAAAATAGAAATTGTTCATATTGATGTAAAGGCACTGGCGGTCGTTTACATCGTAGTTTTCCTTTGCATATTGCAACAAGAATGTGGTTTTCCCGATACCGCGCGTGCCTTTGATTCCAATCATACGGTCGCTCCAGTCAATCTCATCCATCAGGGTGCGACGAACCGGTGCATTGGTATGCTCCACCAAATAGCGGTGAGTTCTGAAGAAAGCTTCCATTCTTGTTTCTTTGAGTTTGTTTTAAAACAGATGCAAAGATAAGTAATAATTCCCAAATTGCAAAGTCTGTATGGCAAAAACTTATGCATCACACACATTTTTTTGAATTTTTACAGTGCGTTGGTGGATGAATGTGGCGCGTTGGGGCCTGTCCTGTTGTTGCCTCTGCGCACTTTTGTCTGACGAATGTCTTGGTATGTTGGGATTTTTAATTAACTTTGCAAGCATTCTGGAACAATCATCTGTTTGTGCAGCGAAATATTGATTAGTAGATACGACAATGACGAAGCTACATATATTTAATCCCGAACACGACTTGTCGCTGGCCAGTAATCTGGCCAACTTTACCCCTCCGCACGCCGCCCGCCAACTGCGATCTGACCTCGGCTTCCTTCCTGCCATCTGGGCCGATGAGGGGGATGGGGTGCTGGTTGACGATGCTGCCTATGCCGAAAAGACGTACAAGAAGTTTGTGGCCAATGCCAAAATAGGGAGGAAACAGATACGTTGGGTAACGAAGCAGGACTTGCATAGCTTGCATCCCGACCGGATAGAGCCGTGGGGATGGGATGCCACGCTGCGCAACTTCCTCATCCGATATGGCGTATCCAAGCAGTTGCTGCCTACGTTGGAACAGATCGACGAACTGCGCTGGCTGTCGCATCGGCGCTGTGCAGCACAGCTACTGCAATCCATTCGCCTGCGTGACGGCCTCACAGGCGGCGTTTCAGAATGCAGAAGTGTAGAGGAAGTGGAGCAGCAGATTGCTGCGTGGGGGAATGTCGTGCTAAAGGCTCCGTGGAGTTCGAGTGGTCGGGGATTACGCTTTGTAGACGGTCGGCCGAACAGCTATGTGTATGGATGGCTCAACAACCTATTGCAACGGCAGGGGAGTGTAATGGTGGAGCCTTATTATAATAAGGTTAAGGATTTCGGTATGGAGTTCCATAGCGACGGAAAGGGACAGATAGATTATCTCGGGTTGTCGCTCTTTCACACGGCCAACGGTGCCTATACGGGAAATGTTCTTGCTACGGAACAAAATAAGGAGGATGCTTTAAGCCGCTATATTCCTGTGACTTATATCGAAACGGTTCGAAAAGAGATTCAACAGCGGCTGGCAGAGGCCTTTAAGGGAAAATATGTCGGCCCATTCGGCATTGATATGATGATAGTGGCACAGGATGAAAAGCAGGGATTTGTCCTGCATCCGTGTGTGGAGATTAATCTCCGGCGTACGATGGGGCACGTGGCATTGGCACTTTCGCCTGCCGACGATGATATTCGCCGAGTAATGCGTATCGTGATAGAAAGCAATTATAAACTAAAGACCTATAAACTATGAAAGGAAGATTTATAGCATTATTGGCAGTTGTACCTATATGGCTGAATGCCCAGACGGTAGCTCCCTATCGTTCGGCAGTGTGGAGCCCGGACAATGGTGATGGAACTTATACCAATCCCGTCATCAATGCCGACTACAGCGACCCCGATGTCTGCGTGGGCGAGAGTGGCGAGGACTACTATCTGACGGCCAGTTCGTTCCAGTGTATTCCCGGCCTTCCAGTCCTGCACTCCAAAGATTTGGTGAATTGGGAGATTGTCAGTTATGCCCTGCGTGAGCTGAAACCCACCGACGTGTTCAACCAGCCTGCTCACGGAAAAGGCGTCTGGGCACCGTCTATCCGCTATCACAACGGCGAATACTATATTTACTGGGGCGACCCGGACTATGGCGTGTATATGGTCAAGACCAAAGACCCTGCGGGCGAATGGGAAAAGCCTGTCTGCGTGATTGCTGGACAGGGAATGATTGACACCACACCGCTGTGGGACGACGATGGGCGGTGCTATTTAGTGAATGGTTGGGCTAACTCGCGTGCGCAGTTTGCTTCGGTGCTGACTGTGCGTGAGTTGTCGGCCGACGGGACGCGTGCCATAGGGCAGCCTGTCATTGTGTTCGACGGAAACGGAACAGAAAACCGCACGTGCGAAGGACCGAAATTCTATAAGCGCGACGGATGGTACTGGATAATGTGTCCTGCGGGTGGCGTGCCCACGGGGTTTCAGCTGGCTATGCGGAGCCGTTCACCTTATGGTCCTTATGAATCGAAGGTGGTCTTGGCACAGGGCAAGACGCGTATTAATGGACCTCATCAGGGCGGGTGGGTACACACCAAGTATGGTGAAGACTGGTTCCTGCATTTTCAAGATAAGGAGTGCTATGGCCGTGTGGTACATCTGCAACCTGTGGACTGGTCAAGTGGCTGGCCGATAATGGGCAACAATGGTGAGCCGGTGACTCGGTATAGGAAGCCCCGAAGCTCGTCCAATGTGATAGTCAATCCCGTAGAGAGTGACGAGTTCGAAGCCTTCTCGCTGGGCAAGCAATGGCAGTGGCACGCCAACTATGATCAGACATTCGGAATGCCGACGGCCTTTGGCACTTATCGTGTCTATACGCATAAGCTGAGTCAGGACTTCGTCAACTTTTGGGAAGTTCCCAATCTGTTGTTACAGAAGACACCGGCCGACCGCTTTGTCGTAACCACCAAGTTGCGACTGACGGCGAAAGCAGAAAGTCAGCAGGGAGGGCTGATAATGATGGGACTCGATTACTCGGCACTGATTGTCAAGCGGGTAGGGAGCTCCTTCCAGTTGCTGCAAGTGTCGTGCAAGTCGGCCGACCGGGGGAATCGGCAGGAAGAGACGTTGATAGCTACGTTAGCTCCAACGGCTGAGGATACCATCGACTACAAACCGGGCATTCACGAAGACATCTGTCTCAGAATGTCGGTGAACAATGGAAAGGTGAAGTTTGCCTACAGTCAGGATGGCCGCTCGTTTAGGTCGTGTGGCGAAGTGTTCACGATGCGTGAGGGGAAATGGATTGGTGCCAAGTTCGGTTTCGTGGCGGTTGAGCCTGCCGGAAAGAGTGACCGTGGCTGGATAGATGCTGACTGGATAAGGATCACAAAATAATAAGTTTGCCCGTGAATTCCATTTACGACGAAGCCCGCAAGAATCTGTTCTTGCGGGCTTCGCTGTGTCTAATCGGCCATTCCTTCTTGATGCCGCTGCGGCTTAATTGATGGTGTAGACCACGCAGACCGCAATGGCCATCAGAATGGCAATGGTTATCAGCGTCAGTTTCAGAATCTTGGCAAACTTCTTGCGATTCTCTATCGCATTCAGGCTTTTCTGTTTGAATCTGCTGGCACCGTCGGGCCGATGATGGTGATGATGATGATGTGTCTCGCTCATTCCTTCAATAATTTGATAGTTGTATATTCAACAAATTGCCTGCAAAATTACGAAATAATTTTGAATCCCACAAATTAATCCTTAGTAGAATAGCATTGAAAGTGCATAGGCTACGATGGTAGACACGAACACACAAATCAGGCCGGGCATCATAAACGAGTGGTTGAGCAGATACTTGCCAATGATGGTCGTTCCAGAGCGGTCGAAGTTTACAGTTGCAATATCTGAAGGATAATTGGGGATGAAGAAGTAACCGTAGACCGAAGGCAGCACGCCCAGCAATACGGGGCCGTCAATGCCCAGCTTGTAGGCCAGTGGCAACATTGCAACCACAACGGCTCCCTGTGAGTTGATGAGTACGGAGACGAGGAAGAAGACCAGTGCGATGGACCACGGGTATTCCTTTACCACGTCTTCGAGCATCAGCTGCATCTCTGCCAGATAATTAGAGAAATAGGTGTCGGCCAGCCACGCAATGCCATAGATGGCCACCACGGCCACCATTCCCGACTGCCATACTGGACCGGCAACGGCTTTCTTCGGCTGTGCCTTACAGCAAATAATCATCAATGCGGCAGCAGAAATCATTACAATCTGGATAACGATGTTCATCTTTAAGGCCTGACCGTCCCACGATGGCAACAATGAGGGAACCGCAGCAAACATCACGATGACGCACAGTGCCAGCAGGAAGATATAGACGGCGTTCTTGGCCGACTGCGGGATGGTCTTGTCCAGTGTGGTCGACGAGTTGCCATAGATGTACTGATACTGCTCGGGGTCTTTCAGCTTGGCTTGGAATTGAGGGTCTTTGTCAAGATCCAGTCCGCGGTGATAGGATGCGGCTGCGGCAGCCATCAGTCCACACAGGCAGGCAGGGATGCTAATCATCAAGACGCCGGGGATGTTGACATCGAAGCCATTGGCATTGGATATCGTGACAAAAGCCACCACGGCAGCAGCAATAGGTGAACAGGTGATGCCTACCTGCGAAGCGATAGAGGCCACGCCGCAGGGGCGCTCGGGGCGGATGCCTTTCTTAAGGGCAATATCGCATATGATAGGCATCAGCGTATAGACCACGTGCCCTGTTCCCACCAGTACCGTCAGGAAGAACGTGCAGAGTGGGGCAAGGAAGGTGATGCGGTCGGGGTGCTTACGCAACATTTTCTCGGCTATCTGTATCAGCCAGTCCATACCGCCCGATGCCTGCATAATACCGGCACAGGTCACGGCGGCAATGATGATGTAGATGACGTCGGTAGGCGGTGAGCCCGGCTTTAGCCCGAATCCGAACACCAGCAGTGCAAGTCCTATACCGGAAATGGCACCAAGTGCCAGACTGCCATAGCGCGAACCAACCCACAGTGCGCCCAAGACGACGAGAAGTTCAAGAATCATTAAAATGTCCATAATGTGTTAATGTGTAATAGATGGTTTAAGTGTTATTAGATTGTTTTCGGATGCAAATATAATCAAATTATTTTTAATTGCAAAAACAAAAAGAGGCAAACTTCTGAAGTTTGCCTCTTTCTGTACGCCTGCAGGGGGTCGAACCCTGGACACCCTGATTAAGAGTCAGGTGCTCTACCAACTGAGCTACAAGCGCGTCCTTTTGTTTTGCGGTTGCAAAGGTACGCACTTTATTTGATTCTACCAAACTTTTTCCAAACTTTTTTTTGAAAAAGTTTGGAAAAAGCCTGATTTGTGGGTCTATTCTATCTCAGTCAATGAAATGTAGAAGAGGTTCCGGGTGTCTGCTTTCGTCAGCGTGTGCTCGCCGGCCTCCAAGTCGGCGGTCAGCACGTTGCTGGTGCTGGTTGTCTTCGTACCGTCAATTTTGATACTGCCGGTCTCTCCGTCGGCAAAGACGAGCGTCAGCTTCATCTTCTTCGTGGTGGTGAACTTGATGCTGGTGGCGCTTTCCAGCTTCAGGCAGATGGTATAGGTCTTGCCATTGTAGGTTGCAGTTCCTTTCGAGTTGGAGTAGTTGCCAGTAATCGTGAAGAAGTTGCTGGACGGGGCGTTTCCGTCGAAAGTGCATACGATGTCGCCGTCAACGTTGGTGGGGTCGTCTTGGGGATCGTTTGAGCCACCGCCGTTGCTGCCGCCGTCATTTCCGCCTCCGCCGTTGGAGATGGTCTCACCGCCGAAGATACCGGTCAGCTTCGACTGATAGCTCTTCAGTGCAGCTTTCAGCTCGGGAATCACGTCGTAGTTCTTATCCTCAGTGGCATTGTCGAATGTCCACTGGAAGTCACCGTGGTTGATGCGTCCTGCGCCCAACCAGCCTGTCACGATGCCGGGCACCTCTTCGGCGGCATCGGGCGTGTAGGTGTAGAACTGTGCGGCGTTGGTATCGAAGTTGTCATAGCCGCGTCCTCCCTGCTTTGCCTTCACCGATGCCGGAACCTGCTCGTTGCGCTCAGTAGCCTCGTAGGCGTCGAACTCAGTGGCATTCTGCTGGTAGGTGACGTAGCGTGTGGCACCGATAATCTTGTTGCCGAACGACTTAATCATACCACCGTCTTCGCCCGAGAATGTGCCTTTGGAGTTAGTGGCAATGTCGGAACCCTGCTTTGAGATGAGCATCGGGTATTTGCAGTTGCGGAAGTAGTTGTTCTCTACGAACGCGTTGCTCTGATAAGCCGCACCCACGCCATACTTAGAGTTGCCGTCGAAGTAGTTGTTGTAGACGTGGACTGACATTGTGCGGATGCGCGGATGGCGCGAATCAGAGTGGTCAAACCAGTTGTGGTGGTACGTAATCCAGTTCGGCCCCGTCTCGCTCTTCATACCGCAGAGTGAAGCCTTACCGCTGTCCCAGAGGTGGTTGTAGGCAATGGTGATGTTGCGCGAGTTGCCCTTCAGGTCAATGGTTCCGTCGCCTTTGGCTTGGTCGGCATCGCCTCCGGTATTACCATAGAAAAGGTCGAGGTTGTGTACCCAGATGTGCTCGTTGTCAGTATCAATGCTAACGGCATCGTCCATACAGAGCATATTGGCAAAGTTGCGCAGTTCGATATAGGCAGAGTTGCGGAGCAGGAAGCCGAATCCTGTCGTCGTAGCGTCGTCGCCGACACCCTCGATAGTGATGTTCATCTTTTGGTAGCTCCTTGCTCCCTTTATCTGGATACCTTCGGCTGAGCTGAGGAACTTGTCGCAGTCGTCGGCCGAGAGGGTGCCAATGATACGGATGTCGAGCGGTTTCTTCTCATAGCTACCGTTGGCGTCGCCTTTCTGATAGCCGTAGATAATCTGTTGGAGACCGGTGTAGGTGGTCGTCTTGCCGTTGCTGCTGGAAGCTATTGTGAGGCTGACGGTCTTGGCATTGTTCTTCGTCACGTAGACGACATTGGCATTCGCCTTCAGCGAACCGTCATTGTTGTAGGCACCGATGCCTTCGGTAGCATCTTTGTGGGCAAATCCCGAGCGGTCATAGTTCACCACGCTGATGCCCGTGGCCTCGTTGGCAGCACTGGCTATCTCGCTTCCGCTCTCATTGACGGGCACCACTTTGATGGCATAGTTCTCTGCTTTCACCAAGCCCAGCACGTCGGCACGGCCGTACGTGCCATAGTCGCGCACCAGTTGAGCGTCAATCTTAGTATAGTCAGCGTAGTTTCCACCTTTTATATATACATTGTATGACTTAGCACCGTCATACGGGGTAAACTTCACATAAGCTGTCTCAAACCATCCGCGTGCTTCGGTGATGCTCACCTTTCCGGCAGCATTGTCTACCGTTCCGTTGTTGCCTTCGGTGGCTTTCTTGAAGGAGATGTTGTTGATGGTTCCATCGAATACATCCGACGTACTGCCCAGATTAATCGTTATCTTGCTGTCGGCAATGTCTACGCTTGTGATGTCGGCCGTGTTATAATATTTCTTACCGTTGGCCAATGTCAGCACCAGCTGATTGCTGGCAGCACTGGCAAATGTCGAATGGTCGTCTGCGGCAGGAGCAGGATCGTCGTTGCCCCCTGTGTCTCCATCCTCGTCATCGGCATCACCGATAGAAATGCTGTAGATGTACATTCCGCCGGTGGACTGAATCTCAATGTTTCCGTCGGCCAGTACCAGTCCCTTCAGGGTCTCTCTTGCCGTTGATGCAGTAAAGGCATCGCCGCCCTCAACGTTGGTCGCTGTGATGGTGCGTGCCGTGGAACTGCTCGACGACTGGCAAACGACGGTAAGCTCCTGTCCTGCCTGTACGTTCGGGATGGTAATCTTTGCCTTTTTGTTATTCAGCGTCAGACTGCCTTTCTTGTTGTCTATGCGAATCTGGTCAGCAGCCTCTGTGGTGAAGAGCATTCCTTTGGCAAAATCCAGCTCTGTGCCATTGGCTTTCAGCGGAGAGTTCGTAAAGGTCGTTGCGTTTAGCCAACGGTTATTGGACGATTCGTAAGTCCAGTTGGTGGCGTCGGCATTCAGCAGTGTCTGATCTTCTTCGCTGACCGATGCAAACTCCCACGTCTGCGCCTGAACGCCCATCGATAAGGTGAGCAGTGTCAGAATGAATCCGAAGATATTGATGTTTCTTTTCATATCCTTAGTCCTCCCTCCTTATTTGATGATTACTTTCTTGCCGTCAATGATATATACACCTTTCTGCAGGCCGGCCGTTCCCGTTCCGACGCGCTGTCCCTGCAGGTTGTAGACGGCTTTGCCGTTTTCATTCTCTGCGGCTACACGGTCGATGGCCGTGGAATAGGCGAAGTCAATGCTTACAGCCTCCAGCTCGACTGTCTGCTGCGTATTGTCGCTGAAGTTGAGTACGGCGTTGTCGCCGTTGAATGTGATTTTCACGACCGTCTTGTCAATGGTATTGCCATCCACTTTTACGGTTTGTGTCGTGCCGTCGGCCATAGCGTTCAGCCCCATAGCCAGCAGTCCACACAATAGTAGTTGTTTCTTCTTCATTTGCTTTTTGTTTTAGTTGTTATTCATTGGCGCAAAAATACGCAAAATGCACGGATAAAAAATGATTATCCGTGCATTATCAAACGTAAACGTTTGCAGCTTTTCGTGCCCACAGGGGCTTATTTAATGAGTTCGATGCTGCGCTTCAAGAACAAATCGAGGGCCTCACCTTTCAGCATTCCGTTTTGCAGGAGTGCGAGGTCAATCAGCTGATGCACGACGTCGTTCTGCTTGGCATAGTCGGCAAGAATGTTTTGCTTCTTGTCCTTCTGCTCCTGAACGGCCTTTTCCGTGTTGGCTTTGTCGTCCTTCTCTTCCTGTGTCAGCTCGTCAGCCTTTTTCTTCTCTTGAGCCTGACGGATGGCAGCCAGCCGCGCCTCCTGTCCCTTCAGCTCGGCTTCGACGGGCTTCAGTGCCTCGGCCGTTGCCGTCTTGCTGTCGTCGAGCACACGCTTCACGAGCGGATGGTCGGCATTGAGGATGAGATTCATCGAGTCGGGCATCTGTGCATAGAAGTTCATTCCGGCTTGGAAGCGGCTCATCTCCTTCATACGGCGCATATATTCGTTCTGCGTGATGACCACGGGGCGGGCTGTCTCGCCGAGGTTCTGTACCTCTACCATAAACTCGGTCTTCTCCAGCTTGGGTAGCTGCGACTGGAAGACGGATGACAGATTGGCAGACTCGTCTTCGCTCAGCGTTGCCTTCGGGGCGTCGTCCTTAACAATGAGACGGTCCACGATGTCGGCATCTACTCGCGTAAAACGGCTCTTCTCCAGCTTCTGCTCGAGCATCTGGATGGCAGGAACGTCGAGCTGACCGTCCAGCAGCAGCACGGAGTAGCCTTTGTCCTTAGCTTGCTGAATGTAGCTGTATTGCTCCTCCTTATCCGTAGCATACAGATAGACCAGCGTGCCGTCCTTATCCGTCTGCTCACCTTTGATAAGGTCGCGATACTCATCAAACGTGAAGTGCTTGCCCTCGGTGTCCTTCATCAGTGCGAAGTCCTTAGCGCGGTCATAGAAAGACTCCTCGCTGAGCATTCCGTAGTTGATGAACAGCTTCAGGTCGTCCCACTTCTCCTCGTACTGCTTGCGGTCTTCTTTGAAGATGCTCTGCAGACGGTCGGCCACTTTCTTCGTGATGTAGGTCGATATCTTTTTCACGTCGCGGTCGCTCTGCAGATACGAACGGCTCACGTTGAGCGGGATGTCCGGTGAGTCGATGACACCGTGCAGCAGCGTCAGGAACTCGGGCACGATGCCTTCTACTTGGTCGGTTACGAACACTTGGTTGCAGTAGAGCTGTATCTTGTTGCGCTGCAAGTCGATATTCGATTTGATGCGAGGGAAATAGAGGATGCCCGTCAGGTTGAAGGGATAGTCCACGTTGAGGTGAATCCAGAACATCGGCTCGTCCTGCATCGGGTAGAGCGTGCGGTAGAACTGCTTGTAGTCTTCGTCCTTCAGCGAGCTGGGGGCTTTGGTCCACAGCGGCTCTACGTCGTTGATGATGTTGTCGGCACCGGTGTCCTGCATCTTGCCGTCTTTCCACTCCTGCTTCTTGCCAAAGGCAACGGGGACCGCCATAAACTTACAGTATTTGGTCAGCAGCTCCTGAATCTTCTGCTTCTCGAGAAATTCCTTGCAGTCGTCGTCAACATAGAGGATGATGTCGCTGCCGTGGTCGGCGCGCTCAGCATCGTCAATCTCGTAGGCAGGACTGCCGTCGCAGCTCCATTTCACGGCCTTAGCTCCGTCTTTATACGACTTAGTGACAATCTCCACTTTCTTGGACACCATAAACGAAGAGTAGAATCCAAGACCGAAGTGGCCGATGATGTTGTTGGCATTGTCCTTATACTTCTCCAAGAAAT
>JAFUZD010000010.1 GCA_017476785.1 Prevotella sp.
GATGGGTCCAGTGATAGAGCGGATTGCGGAACGTATAGGGCACCGTCTCGGCCCACTTCTCAAACTTTTCCCAGTCGCTCGTATCCTTACCCGTACAGTAACGCTCGTCTACGCCGTTGGTACGCATTGCGCGCCACTTATAATGGTCACCGCCGAGCCACAGCTCGGTAATGCTCTTAAATCTATGGTCATTGGCCACCATCTCGGGAATCAGATGGCAGTGATAGTCAATGATTGGCATCTTGGCCGCGTGATTGTGATACAAGTCCTGTGCCACTTCATTGTCGAGCACAAAATTCTTGTCGTTGAATTGTTTCATAGTCGTAAGTTCCTTTTATTTGTTTTAGTCGTTATTTTCAAATCTTTGCAAATTTAATGAATATTTTCGTAATACCGAAATAAATGATTAAATTTGCAGAAAATTTAACGTAAACGATGACGTACAACAGCAAAGTCCTATTAATCTACACGGGCGGCACCATCGGAATGAACCGCAACCCGCACACAGGAGCACTGGAGCCGTTCGACTTTGAGCACCTGCTATTCAATGTGCCCGAGCTCAAGCAGTTTGACACACAGATAGCCACCTACCAGTTCAACCCACCCATTGACTCAAGCGATATGTCGCCGCGCCTATGGATAGAGTTGGCCCACATCATTGCCGACCACTACGCGCAGTACGACGGATTTGTCGTTCTGCACGGCACCGACACAATGGCCTACACCGCCTCAATGCTGTCGTATATGCTGGAGAACCTGACCAAGCCCGTCATCCTCACCGGCTCGCAGTTGCCCATCGGCCAGCTGCGCACTGACGGAAAGGAGAATCTGATTACGGCGGTGGAGATTGCTGCCGAGAAGGACGAAGAAGGACACGCACGGGTGCCCGAGGTGGGCATCTATTTCAACGGCCATCTGCTGCGCGGAAACCGTACCACCAAGCAGAGTGCCGACGAGTTCAACGCTTTCGAGTCGTTCAACTACCCTCATCTCGTGGATGCCGGCGTCAACATCACCTATCACGGCGGGCGCATTCTGAAGCCAGATTTCGCACGTCCAATGACTCCCCATTTCCGGCTGGACACCAGTGTGGTCATCTTCTCGCTGTTTCCCGGTGTGCGCGAAGACCTTATCCGCCACATCATCGCCACGCCCAATCTGCGCGCCATCGTGATGCGCACCTTCGGCAGCGGCAATGCGCCGCAGAACCCGTGGCTTATCAGTGCATTGCGCGACGCTACTCGCTACGGGAAGATTATCATCAACATCAGCCAGTGTATGCAGGGACGCGTGGAGATGGGACGCTACGACACAGGCTTCCAGCTGAAGGAGGCCGGCGTCATCAGCGGCTACGACTCCACAGTCGAGTCGGCCGTCACGAAGCTGATGTATCTGCAAGCCCGCTTCGACGACACAGAGCAAGTGCGCCACTATATGCAGCAGAGCATCCGCGGCGAAATAACGGTATAAGGAGTCTACCAAGCAAAAGCTATTCGGCTTCCAGCCTTTTCAGATGGCACACCATCAACGAGCCGTCGCCGCGGCGCAGATGCATCCCGTTGCCACGGCAATAGCGGAAAGCATTGCAGCTGGCACAGACGCCAGTACGTTTCCACTCGTCAGTGCGATAGGCTGCAAAGCGATGTTCCCACACATCAATGAAGTCATCTTGATAGATGTTGCCCTGATGATAGTCGGAACGGATGCTGGTACAGGCTGAGATACTGCCGTCAATCAAGACGGAGCCAATCGTGACACCGGCAGAACAAACAAATGCGTGGTCGCGCACGTCGAACTCGTACGCCCCCAGATAGCCCTCGCAGCCATATTCGGCGCGGATGCTGCCCTCCCGCCGCGTGGTCTTGATAAATTCCATCAAACCCCGGAAATGCGCATCCGTCAGCCCCAGTTCGGCATCTGCCGCAGCACGTCCCATCGGCACCACCGTCAACAACCGCCAGTCGCGTACCCCCTTCGCTATCAAGAAATCACGCAAGCGGGGCAGTTCTTCATAATTGTGCTCTGTCACACAAGTAATCACGTCGTAAGCCACCGAAGGCTCACCTACCAGCAAGTCGATGGCCTGCGAAGCCTTGCTAAAACTCTGTGCATTGCCACGCATCCAGTTGTGGTTCTCTTCCAACCCATCAAGACTGACCGACATTGAGTGCAGCCCCGCTTGCAGCAGTGCCTCGAAACGACGGGGCGTGAGCGCCAGTCCATTGGTGACCATCCCCCACGGGAATCCGCGCTCGTAGATGGCACGCCCGCACTGCTCCAAGTCGGGACGCATCAGCGGTTCGCCACCAGAAATGATTACAAAAACTTCATTGGGATTATAACGCTGGGCAATACGGTCGAGCACCCCGAGGAAGTCGGCCAGCGGCATATCGGGATGGACGGCCGACACGTGACAGTCGCTGCCGCAATGGCGACAACTGAGGTTGCAGCGCAGCGTGCTCTCCCAGAACAACTGCTGCAAAGGGTGCTCACGAATTACATCGTTCTGCAGGCGGCGTTCTATCTCCAGCCCGATGCGCTTGCGCAGGGGAAGACGACCGATGCTCATTTCTTCGTCGACGTAGAGTCGGTCTGGTTGCTATTATTCCGCTGTGGATTGCTGCCCTGTCTGCGGTAGCGCTGGGGCGGCGGACCATAAAGTACGCGAACGCGAGGACGGACCCTAAGGTCGGTACGCCGCCGCAACGTCGTATCGCCCACGATGGTATCGGTGCGCGCCGTGTCAGCCTGCAGCGAGTCGGGCTTCACGGGACGGTGCTTCACGGGGCGTACGCCATAGAGTGCCACGTATTGTGCCATTGCCGAGCCGCTCAGCCCCAACAACATCAGCACACCCGCCAATAGTCTCCTATAAAACAACGAAAACATCCGCTTTGCCATATTCTTTTATCTTTGTTTGCCGCAAAGATAACAAATATCTGAGAATCAATGCACTGAAATTAAGAATTATTTCGTATCTTTGCAAAAATTATTCACCTAACAAATACCGAATATTGATTATGAAAGAACTGAAAGGAACAAAGACAGAGAAGAACTTGCAAGAGGCTTTCGCCGGCGAGTCGATGGCACGCAACAAGTATAGCTACTGGGCATCGAAAGCCAAGAAAGACGGCTACGTGCAGATAGCTGCCATCTTCGAAGAGACGGCTGCCAACGAGAAAGAGCACGCCAAGATGTGGTTCAAGCTGCTGGAGGGCGGTGCCATCAAAGGTACGGAGGACAACCTCGAGGTTGCTGCAGGAGGCGAGAACTTCGAGTGGACGGATATGTATGCACGGATGGCTCAGGAGGCCCGCGAAGAAGGCTTCGACGAGATTGCCGAGAAGTTTGAGGGCGTAGCCAAGATTGAGAAGGCACACGAAGAGCGCTACCGCAAGCTGCTGAAGAACGTCCGCGACAAGAAGGTGTTCTCAAAGGACGGCGACGTCATCTGGCAGTGCGCCAACTGCGGCCATATCGTCATCGGCAAAGAGGCACCCGAGGTATGCCCCGTTTGCGACCACCCGCAGGCTTACTTCCAAGTAAAGGCTGAGAACTACTAATTTAATTGAGAATTGAGAGTTAAAAATGGAGAATTTCTCGAATTGAGAATGGAGAATTGAGAATGGAGAATTATGATTACCTCAAGCGTATGGGCAAATCATAATTCTCCATTTTCAATTCTCCATTCTCAATTTGGGAAGCTCTCAATTCGAAAAGTTCTCCATTCTCAATTATCAACTCTCAATTTAGGAAGTTCTCAATTTGGGAAGTTCCTAATTAGCGTTTAGCTTCAGTCTTCTCCAAATCCAATTAGGAATCCAGCGCCACAACGTTGTGATGATGCGCCAACGGCCATCTATGACAACGATGTGGCGCTGTTTTTTAATGGCCTTCACCATCTGGCGCGCCACCGCCTCGGGCTGCATCAGCAGCGGATAATTCGGGGCATCGCCCAAAAGGGCTGTGGCCACGAAGCCCGGGCGGATGTCGGTGAAGCGGATGTTGAGCCGGCGGGCGTTGGCCAACTGCTCCAATGCCTGCAGATAGACATTCTGAAAAGCCTTGGTAGCCGAATAGGACGGAGCCGGCCCGAGGCCTTTGGTACCGGCAATAGAGGTAATAGCAGCGATGTGTCCACCGCCGTTCTGCGCCATATAGCGGAAGGCAGTACCTATCATCCGCGTGAACCCCTGTCCGTTGGTACAGACGGTTGCCAACTCTACGTCGGCCTCCAACTGCGGATTCTGTCGCCCAATGCCCGACGCATAGAAGAAGAGGTCCATCCCCCCTACCCGCTCAATCAGTGCCAGCAGACGCGTTTCTGCCCCTGCATCCGTCACGTCGAGAGCCTCTGTTTCCACGTCATCGCCCAACCGCTGCAACAAGTCAGAGCGACGGGCAGCAACTCCCAGCCGCCATCCGTCGCTCTTCAACAGTTTGGCCACCTCGAATCCTAAGCCCGAGCTGGCACCAATTACAATCGCACGCCTCATTTGATTTCCACTGTCAGCGGTGCGTGCAGGGCATTCAGTTTATCGTCGATACACTGCTGCCAAGCCTGCTGCGTGCGTACATCATACTTACTCCAAGCGGAGCCCCAGTAATAAGTCACCTTCTGACCGGGCTTCACACCGCGGACGATGCCCAGTGCGTGGCCGGCGATGCCGTTCGTCGCGCCCTCATTGGGCACCTGCTTCACCTCACTGACTCCGTCGGGGAAGAGGACAGCCACGTAGATCTGGAAGTTCTGCGCAGCGGGATTGTCCGTCGGGTCGGCATACTGCACGTAGTTATTGCCCAGCACTACGCTATGGGTATCCTCCGTATGAACCACCACGCCCGAAGCGATGTCGACAGGCTTCGTGGCACCGTCATACCAAACGGTCTGACGGTTGAAGTTAGAGCCTTTGTCGAGGCTGAGGATGCGGTGCTCCGTCAGCTGCTCGCCGTTATAGGCGGCAGGATGATAGGCTACGCGGACCGTGAAGCGCAGGGGGCCATTGTCCAGCAGCTCGTAGTCCTTATAGCAGTAAGGCAGCAGCATCTTGTCGCCCTGCATCAGAGCCGGCGCGCCGCAACCGAGCGACGGTCCTACCTTATAGCAGTCGAGACCGTGGCCGTGGTCGAAGTGATAAGTTGTCAGCTCCTCCAGCGCGTGTGCCTCAGCGTCCTTACCGGCAGCCTTCAGCTGAGCTATCTGCGGTTTGTTGATATCCTCTATATAGTAGCGACGCTCCACCTCGAGGTCGGGCGTATTCTTCACCCACACATCATTGCCGAAAGCACGCTCACCGCTCTGCTGCAGTGCCGGTCCATAGAGACGGTAGGCACCACGGTCGTTCTCCCAAGCAATATCGTCGACGCGCTCGGGATACATACGGCCATAGCTCGTGTTGACGACCGTACGCGGGATTCCGTATTTCAGCGTAAACGTGGCCGAACCGCAGGGGCGGATGGCCGCCTCGATGAGAATCTTGCCGTCGTGGGTCAGCTGATAGGCCACCTCCTGCCCCAGTGCATTCCACACTTGGAACTGGCGACCGCCACTGATTTGCATCTTGCGAAACACCGTCGGTGCATCCAACTCAACAATCTCCTGACGGAACTCGTCGGCATCGTTATGAACCACGACGGTCAATTCCTTCGCATCCTTCGCATCCTCATAGCGCATACGCTCACAGGCAGCCAGCAGGAAGGCACCCGTAGAGACGGAGGTCCCGTCCTCTTGCTGCGCCTGCGCTGACAACAAGAAGCTCCACGCCGGCTCAATGGCATTGAAATATGCTGTCTTTTGCAGCAGGCCGAAGTTGACCCCTCGCAGCAACGCATAACAAAGCAGAGCCGTTTGGGAGTACGTCTGGTCCTGCACTCCGGCATTGACTGTCCAAGTACCGTCAGCCTCCTGACGTGCTGCAACGGCTACGGCCAACTGCTGGAAACGGCGGAGCAAGTCTGCCCGATGGGCTTCGTCAGCCGGAAGGACGGGCAGCACCTGAGCCAATGCAGCCAGCTCCCAAGCGGAGGTCAGTATTTGGGCGGTGTCGCGCTTGCCGTCGCTACGCTGATAGAGCTGATACATCTTTTCCCAATATTGGGCATCGCCGGTCAACTGTGCCAGCCGAGCCATCAGCGGCATCAGCCTGTAAGGAGCTTCGGGCTGCTGCCAGAACCCATCCACAGACTGGGCGCACACCGTCCCCGCCGACGCTTTGACGCGGCTCACTTTATGGTCGGCAGGATTCATTGCGTTCAACTCCAGATAGGTTTGGAAACTTGCGGGACAGATGCCGGGCTCAACCACTGCGCCCCACTGGTTGTGACGAGCCCACTTATCGCTGTACTCCAGCCACCGGGCGTGCCCCAGCAGCTGATAAGCCGCCATATTCGCCGTCTGATAGAAGGCATTGTCCCAAGTGGCATTGGCTTCCGGTTTCTGCGTCTGCTGCCAGTGGTCGTTCACCTTCTCGATGACCTGCTGTGTCGTAAGTATCGGCTGATACCTCTTCACCTTCTTTCTTGTTATGGCCGATGCCGGTATCAGCACCATCGCCATCGCAAGCATTGCTACGATTCGTTTCATATCCATATTTAGTTTTTAAGTTCCTGATTGAAGAATTGGATGGCCTGACGGAACAGGTGGTTTCGCGTGTTGCCGCCGTAGATGCTGTGGTTGCGGTTGGTATAGACATTCATCTTGAAGTCCTTGTCTGCCTGCACCAGTGCCTCGGTATATTCTGCCGTGTTGCGGAAATGCACATTGTCGTCGGCCAGCCCGTGGCAGATGAGCAGCGCACCGCTGAGCTGAGCGACCCGCGCTATCGGGTTCACCTCATCATAGCCCTGCGGGTTCTCCTGCGGCGTGCGCATAAAGCGCTCACTGTACACCGTGTCATAATAGCGCCACGACGTAGGCGGAGCTATCGCCACACCGGCACGGAAGACGGGACGGCCTTCTGACATCGACATCAGCGTGTTCCAGCCACCGTAGCTCCAGCCCCAGATACCAATCCGCTCTTTGTCCACATACGACTGCCGACCGAGCCATAGCGCCGTCTCCACTTGGTCGCGCGCCTCCAGCTCGCCCAGCCGCAGGTAAGTGCATTTCTCGAAGTCGGCACCGCGGCCGCCCGTTCCCCGATTGTCCACGCAGACACAGACATAGCCCTGCTGACAGAGATACTGCTCCAGCAGTGCTCCCTGCCCATTCATTCCGATGCTCCACGCATTCTTCACTTGCTGGCTGCCCGGTCCGCCATACTGGTACATTATGACGGGATAGCGATGCTGCGGGTCGAAGTTGGCCGGCTTGACCATCCAGCCATTAAGCGTCACTCCCTCCGACGTAGTGAACGAGAACAGCTCGCGCCGCCCCGTCTCTATCTGGCTCCAGCGGTTGCGCAGTGCCTGATTGTCTATCAGGGTTGCCAGCTCGCGGCCTCGGTTGTCGTTCAGCGTATAGACCGGCGGCGTATTCAGGTCGCTCCACGTCTGGATGTAATATTTGCAGTTGGTGCTGAAGATGGCGGTATTCCATCCCTCTCGCTTGGACAGCCGCTCCGTCTTCCCATTCTTATGCGACACATAGATCTGACGGTCCTGCGGTCCCAGCTCATTGGCACTGAAGTACACGTCGCCGCTCTGCTCGTCGTACCCACAGATGCCCGTCACTTCGTAATGGCCAGTTCCGATTTTCCGCTCCAACTGGCCGTTCAGCGTGTAGAGATAGAGATGCTGGAAACCGTCGCGCTCAGAGGGCAGCAGGATGTGATTGCCCACAAAGCGCACCTCGGTCACTGACTCTTCCTTAATATACTTCGGGATGCGGTCTTCTATCAGCAACTGGCTGACCGTTGAGAGCGGGTTGACGGCATAGATACGCAGCCAGTCCTGATGGCGGTTGAGCGTCAGCACGGCTATCTTCGTGGCGTCGCTCGTCATCCGGATGCGGGGAATGTAGCCGTCTGCATCCAGCGGCACCTGCAGCGTGCGCGTCTGCCGGCTCTTGATGTCATAGCTCAGCACGCTGACCTTCGAATTGGCCTCGCCGGCAATAGGATATTTATAGACATAGAAGCCGGGATACTGGGCATACTCCTCCTGCTGAGGATTCATTCCGCGGAACAGCTGCATTGCATATTCCTTCACGTCGGTCTCGTCATAGCGCACCCACACCAGCTGACGGCTGTCGGCCGTGAACACCATTGCACGGTCATTACCGAACTCTTCTTCGTTGACCCAGTCGGGTATGCCGTTGATGATGCCATTGCGCCGGCCGTCGGCCGTCACCTGCACCTCGGCATTGTCATAGAGCAGTTTGACGAGGAAGATGTTGTTCTCACGCACAAAGGCTATCTGCTGCCCGTCGGGCGAGAAGAGCGGCGTCTGCTGCGGACCGCCATCGGAGAGCCGTTCCAGCTTCTGGCTGGCAATGGTGTAGATGTAGTAGACCGCCGTGAACGAGTGGCGATAGATGGGCTTCGTGTCGGTCTGGATGAGTAGCCGCCGTCCATCGGGGCTCAGGATATATCCATCAATATGCGACAGCGAGGCGCCGCGAGCCGTTGCCACATCAAACAAAGTGCCCACCGGCTTGCCCGTCTTGAACGAGTAAGTCACTATCTGCCGCCTATCGCTGCTCAGCTGTGCGTACGTCTCGCCGTCGGCCATCGGCTCCACACGGTTCAAGTATTCACCATAGAACTCGCCACCCACCGTGATGGCCTTCAAGCCCAGCCGTTCGCCTGCCGTCGCCTGC
>JAFUZD010000113.1 GCA_017476785.1 Prevotella sp.
CGCCTGCATCAGCGACGCCACCAGCGCAACGGCAGCCATCCATAACATTCTTTTCATTTCGTTCTTACATTGAAATATGACTGCGTGCAAAATTACAAAGAAACAATGTAACAAACGAAAGATTTTGGTTTATTAACGCTGTCGCGCGGCCTGCCGGTCGTTGAGGATGTCGCTCAGGTGCTCCATTGCCCAGTCCACTAATCGGTGGATATGGGGCAACAGCGAGCGCGAGCGTTCCGTCAGACTGTATTCTACCCGTGGCGGCACCTCGGCATAGGCCGTCCGCACCAGCAGCCCGTCGGCCTCCAGCTCGCGCAGCGTCACGCTCAGCATCTTCTGCGAGATGTCGGGTATCTGCTTCTGAATGTCACTGTAACGCAGTGGCCCCTCGGCCCCATCCAGCGTCAGCAGTATGAGCAACGTCCACTTCTCGCCCACACGGGCAAGCACGTTGCGGATAGGACACTCAGGAAACAATGGGTCGGTCACTTGATTCTTCAACATATCTTCAAAATGATTTTGCCGCCCGCACCGCCTTTCTCCAACAGCGTGTGGGCAGCCGTTATTTCATCCAATGTAAACACTTTGCTGTACAGCGGGCGGATGGCGGCCTGCTGCATCAGCCCGAGAATGCCGTCGATGGCGGCCTGCGTGGGGTAATTGCTGAAAAAGCCCGTCAGGAAGACGCCATTGGGTATGTACTTGATGGGGTCAAACTGCGGGATGCTGTACACCTTGCCCAGCACACCCGTGCTGCACACATAGCCCGGATGTGAGACGGTGAGCAGCGAGTCGCGCAGCGTCTTGGGCCCAATCAGCTCCAGCACTTTGTTCGGTATGCAGTCCAGAGGCTGGCTGCTGAGGTGCCCGTCGTCTATCACACAATGGTCGGCCCCGATGGCAAACAGCTGCCCGAACGACTGCTCGCGCCGGCAGGCTGCAATGACCGTAGCACCTACGGCCTTTGCCAACTGGACGGCCGCCTGCCCCACCGTGCTGGTGGCGCCCCGCACCAATAAGGTGTCGTCGCCGGTGAGCTGCAAGCACTCGAACAGCGAGCCGTATGCCGTAAAGTAGGTCTCGGGGACTGCCGCCAGCGAGACCCAGTCCAAGTCGGTATCCACTTTGAACACGTTCTTCGACGGCAACAGCGCGTATTCCGCGTAGCTGCCATCAAACGACCGCCCCATTCCGCCCATCAGTGCCACCACGCGGTCGCCTTTCTGCAATGCAGAGTCCGACGCATCGGCTATCTCGCCCACACATTCTATTCCGGGGATGATGGGCGTATGGATATAGTCATTGGCCGCCTCGAACATACGGAGCAGTGCCTCCGAGTGGTTCAGCCCTGCGGCATAGACCTTCACCAGCACCCAGCCCGGCCTGACTGCGGGAATCGGACGCTCACTGACGTGCAGTTCTTCAGCCGTGCAACATTTCTCTATGACGATTGCTCTCATTGTCTCTCGTTCTTTCCGTTCATTCTTCCACTGCTTTCCAGCATTGCGGGTCGGGGGCATAGAAGCGGTGCGTATACCCAAAGGCCACGGCCGGACAGCCACGGCAGAAGCGCAGCAGCTCGCACTTGCGGCACTTCTCAAACTGCTCGTACTGCCGGTAGCACTCCATCTGCGGCCCATTAAACACGTCGGCCATCTCCTCGTCGACCGTACCCACGTAGCTCTCAAAACGCCGGCAGGCCATCAGCCGCCCTTCGGCCGAAATCGTAAAGTGGCAGTTCCCGCAGTTACAGCCGTCATAGACGGTGTCTTCGTCCAGCCCCGCAGGAATCTTGAAGACGCCTTTCTCGTAGAGGAAGAGGGTCCACAGATGGTCTTTCAGGTTGAAGGTCGTGTCGGTGTCCTTATACTGCCCGAACTTGTCCCAGCACTGCTCCAGCAGATGGCGGTAGGCCTGCGGCTCTATGTGCCAACCCTGATGGGGCGAAGCCTTGTCGGCACTCGTCGGGCAATAGCGCCCGAAGGCAAAGATGTCGGCCCGGTGCTCTACTACCAAGTCGATAATGTCTGGAATCTCACCGATGTTCGTGCCCGACACCGTGGTCATTATGGCACAATGCATTCCCGCCCGGCGGATGGTGCCGATAGCCTGCAGCGTACGGTCAAACGAGCCCGGCTTGCGGAAGAAGTCGTGCGTCTCGCGCATTCCGTCGATGCTCAGCTGATACTTGCGGCACCCCAACTGCTTCATCCGCCGGCACACCTCGTCGGTCAGATGGAAGGGATTGCCCATCAGCGTGAACGGAATGCCGCGCTGGTGCACCTGTTCGAGCAAGTCCCAGAACCGACTGTGCAGGATGGGGTCGCCGCCCGTAATATATAAATAAGGTAGACGGTTCATCCGCCGGCACATCCGCTCAATGTTTGCAAGCACTGCCATCATCCTGTCCCACGCCATCTCCGTCATCTTCGGGCGGTTGGGCGAGGAAAAGATATAGCAGTGCTTGCATCGCTGGTCGCACTCGTCAGTTATATGCCACTGGAATGCAAAATAGTCCATTTTTGCCGTGTTTGCTTACTTCTCGCCGGCACCGCAGGCACTGCCACAGGCGGCGGGCTTCTCCTCGGCGGGTTTGTCGCCACTGCCGCAGGCACTGCCACAGGCTGCAGGCTTCTCCTCGGCGGGCTTGTCGCCGCTACCGCAGGCACTGCCGCAAGCTGCGGGCTTCTCCTCACACACTTTCATAAAACCCTGTGCGCTGTGCGCAAAGTTGTAGTCTACTCTTTTCATTGCCTTTTTCGTTGTTGTTAATACATTTAGATACTTAATGGTAACTTTTATTCTGTTACTGCTACAAAGATACTCTTTATTATTGAACTGCACAAGAACGAACGTACGGGAATGTTACTTTCCAAAAGAAAGCAACACTGATTATCAATAAATTACACGCCTCCCGATTATGCTTTTTTAAGCTTTCTTCTTTGGCCTCGGCAAAGCCTCAAAGCCAAGCGACATTACCAATAGGACGCAAAGCAGCCGACTGAAATCGCCCTGCTATGCAGAGCCCCCTGAGAACTCAGAGTTCTCGGAGGTCTCGGAGTTCTCGGAGCTCTCCGAGAACTCTGAGTTCTCCGAGCCCTCCGAGAACTGAGGAGCGTCGCTCCGCAGGCTCAGGAGCATTGCTCCGCAGCCTCCGTAGCAAGGCTCCCCACCCTGCGGAGAAAGACTCCGCGGCCTCTGAAACAAGCCAAGCAACGACACCTTTCTTCAAAATTCCGCCGTTAGGTCCTTGTCAATTGATGGCAAAGGGCACAAAAAATGGTAATATGAGCTATAAAAGAATGAAAGGAAAGCTGCCGTGGCGGGATGTTTCTGGAAAATAATGCGTCTCTTTGCACTGCAATGACAGAGCGATACTACAATGACTACGGGACGTGGATACGCGGGCGGCTGCCTTTCCGTGTGCAGAAAATCTCCATAGATGCCGGGTTCAGCTGCCCCAACCGCGACGGACGCATCGGAACGGGCGGATGCATCTATTGCGACAACCGAACGTTCAACCCGGCCTACTGCGACCGCCGCCGGAGCATTGCGGAGCAGCTGGAAGAGGGCAAGCGATTCTTTGCGCGGAAGTATCCCGAGATGAAGTATCTGGCCTACTTCCAAGCCTATACCAACACGTATGCGCCGACGGAGAGGCTTAAAAGGATGTACGAGGAGGCACTGGCCGTGGACGATGTGGTGGGACTGGTCATCGGCACGCGTCCAGACTGTGTCTCAGACGAGCTGCTGGACTATCTGCAAGCACTGAACGGACACACATTCCTGATGGTGGAGTACGGCATAGAGACGGCTAACGAGGAGACGCTGCGACGCATTCACCGCGGCCATACCTTCGAGCAGACACGCCAAGCCGTCGAGGCGACTCACCAACGGGGCATACTGACGGGCGGGCACATCATCATCGGACTGCCGGGTGAGGATGCGACGGAGACGCTGCGACAGGCATCCGTCATTTCAGAGCTGCCGCTGGACGTACTGAAGATTCACCAGATGCAAGTCATAAGGGGCACTCAGTTGGCCGAGATGTACAGCAGAGAGCCATTCCACATATACTCTTCGAACGAATATATTGAGCTTATTTCCAACTACATACGACGATTGAGAAAAGATTTGGTGATTGAGCGATTTGTCTCACAGTCGCCCCCCGAACTGCTGATTGCCCCGCATTGGGGACTGAAGAACTATGAGTTCACGAACCGACTGGTGAACTATCTGAAGCGCGAGGGAATCAAACAGGGCGACCTACTGGAGGACGGGCGTGCGCAATAACTGGTCGGCAGTGGTGCCACGATGCTGCTTCATATAGCGGTCGACAGCAGCCACGTAGAAGTTGCGGAAGACACGCTTGCCCATCGCATTGTTGACTATCCACTGAATCTTGCCCATATGCGTCTGGCGATCGGTGGGCAGCGAGTCGGAATGATTGGGCAGCGGATAGAGGCTGAGGACGTAGAACCCGATGCAGTCGGGCACAATCATTGAGCGAACCATCTGCCGCCGCTGGGCGGGATAGTAGTTCTCTATATAGAAGGGATAGTCGGCACCGAGGTACTTGTCGAGCGAGATGCCCAGCGTCTGGTGCCCCACGATGATGCTCTGGTCGAAAGAGCCTATCTGGGTGTAGACCTGCGGAACAACAATGTCGGGCAGTAGCCGCCTCAGACGTGCAAAGGCAGCGGACAGCTCTTTTGCCAAATCATCAGTATTGTCGTACTGCTTCTCCACGTCGTTCACCAGCATCTGCAGGATGCTGTCTTGATAGAAATGCAGGAATTTGGCGTTGATGCCGGGGTCGTTCACCTTTCCCAACCGCAGCACATCCTCAATGAGCGTGCGTGTCTGGATAGGATATACGGTGTTCATCTGCTGCAATGCCGCGCGGTCGCCCGTAGTAAGATACATTGCCTCAATACGGTCGTAGCGCTCTATCACCAGTGCATCGGCTGCCGACTTGTCGTCAGCAGGCTTCAGTTGCCATTCGCAACCGATACAAGCCAGCATTGCCAGCAGCAATATGAGATAGACTTTGCGCACGGGATTGCGTGTTTCTTTTTATTAATATTGTTAAAATTGTCTGCAAATATACTAAAAAATCTTGAAAAAGCGACTTTTTAACCTAAAAAAGATAAAAATGAGTATATTTTTGTTGCGAAACAAACGGATTTCAGCACAAATTCATAATAAATGTGTAAATTTGCGGAAAACTAATCTATCTGACCCATAACAATGAAAAGAATACTTAGCTCACTGACGATGCTGGTGTGGGGAGGCGCGTGCGCAATGGCGCAACAGACGGTCAGCATCAGCGTAGAGAACCCCTCAAAGCTGCAACTGACCGCAGTCCCCGTGGTCATCCAACTGAACGACTATGGAGTGGCGGCCAAGTCGGCCGTGGTAAAGGCCGACGGCGTGGAGATTCCTTCACAGCTGGACGACCTTGACGGCAACGGCACGCCCGACGAGCTGTGCTTCCTGACGACGCTCGGACGGAAAGAAAAAAAGCAGTTCACCATCGAACTGCTTGAAAGCGGAAAGCCACGCGAATACACGCCGCGGGTCTATGCCGAAATGCTACTGACCAACAAGAAAGTGAAGAGTGAGAACAAGCAGGACCTCTACATCAGCAGCCTGACGGTAGACAACGGCACCAACCCCTACTGGCAGCTGCACCACCACGGACCGGCTTTCGAAAACGAACTGGTGGCCTATCGCATCTACTTTGACCACCGGCAGACCGTAGACATCTACGGCAAGTACCACCGCGGACTGGAGCTGCGGCAGACGCAGTTCTACCCTGACAGCACCCAGAAAGCCGCCGGACTGGGCGACGACGTGCTATGGGTGGGCCAGACCTTCGGACTGGGAACGCTGCGCGGATGGGACGGACAACGGCCGCTGATGCTGACCGACGTGGCCCACCGGACGCTGCGCATCCTGAGCCGCGGCCCGCTGCGCACCATCGTCGAAGTGATTGACGAGGGCTGGCGTCCTTCGCCCGCCGTCCTCCACCCCATCACGATGACGACCCGCTACACGCTCTATGCCGGCCGCCGCGACTGCATCGTGGACGTCAGCTTCGACCGGGCTGCCAGCGACCTGCAACTGGCCACGGGCATCATCAACGTGAAGAACTCACAGGAGTTTTCTGACTGCGAGGGACTGCGCGGCTGCTGGGGCACCGACTGGCCTGTATCGGCCAAAGACTCCGTCGGCCACAAGCGCGAGACGGTGGGACTGGGCATCTGCCTGCCGGCACAGCACATTGTCAACGAGCTGCCTGCCGACAAAGACAACTATCCCTTCGTCATCGGCAACCTCGCTGACGAGCTGCACTATGCCATTACCTTCGGTTCAGACAATGAGGACTTTGGCTACCACTCGGCACAGGAGTGGTTTGCCTATCTGAAGGAATGGAAGAAGCAACTGGGCGTGGCCGTGAAGGTTCGCAAGAAATAAGGGGAGGATACAGAGATATGCTTAGGGCAAGTCGGCATAGCGCCGACGCCCTTTCGCATAGTATTGCCAGAGCAAGGAGAACGTCCGTTGCTCTGGTATTTTATTGACCGTGCGCGACCGCTGAATGTCTGTACGGTCGGCCGCGAAATCCTTCTTCCATTTGGAAAAGGCACGGCGCGCACGATAGACGGCACAGAAATCGCCCCAACTGCGTCTGAGCAGCAACATCTGCCAAGCCGCCACATAGTCCAGCAGCCAACGCACGGTCATTACACGACGCAACTCTCCGGCGGGCAGGCACTTATAAAGCATCGTCAGATTGTTGCGGAAATTAAGGAATGTCTTCATCGGATTGCTCTTGGGCAGCGTTCCGCCACCTACGTGATAGACGTAGCTCTCCGGCAGACAGTATATCTTGCGACCGCGAAGACGCAGCCGCCAACACATATCGATTTCTTCATTGTGGGCAAAGAAGCGGCCATCCAGTCCGCCTACCGCCCAGTAATCGGCCGAACGAATCATCAGTGCAGCCCCTGTGGCCCAAAGGATTTCCTGCTGGTAATCGTACTGGCCATCGTCGCGCTCCACCGTATCAAAGATGCGGCCGCGGCAGAAGGGGTAACCATAACGGTCGAGGAAACCGCCGCTGGCACCGGCATACTCGAACTGGTCGTGGTCAAAGATAGAGAGCAGCTTGGGCTGGCAGACTGCCACGTCGGGACGTACGTCCATAAACTCAATCAGCGGCGTAAGCCAGTGGTGGGTCACTTCAATGTCGGAGTTGAGCAGCAGGTAGTATTCGGCCTCTATCTGCCGGAGTGCACGGTTATATCCCTCGGCAAATCCCCAATTCCTGTCCAGCACGACCAAGCGACACTCCGGGAACTCCGTACGCAGCAGTGCGAGCGAGTCGTCGGTCGAGGCATTGTCGGCTACATAGACCGTTGCCTCGTCGCGAGAGTAATTCAGCACGGTGGGCAGATACTGACGGAGCATCTTTGCCCCATTCCAATTCAGGATGACGATAGCTACTTTATCCATTGAGTGTCACTTTTAACGCGGTTTTGTCACTGTTGAATGCACCCAAGCGCACCCGCATCAGCTGATTGTCGAAGGCCTCACAAGCCTCGGCGGCAGGCAGCTCTACGCGGATGTAGTTGCGAGTGAAGCCGTGCATTGCCTTGCCGCGCGGGGCTTTTTCAAACAGCACTTCTGCCTCGGTGCCGATATACTGGGCATAGAAGGCCTGCGTCTTCTGGTCGGAAAGAGCCAACAGCCGCTTGCTGCGCAGTTTCTTGTCCGAATCGGCAACGACATAGGGAATGCGCAGGGCAGCCGTGCCCGGCCGTTCGGAGTAGGGAAACACGTGCAGCTGCGTCACGTCAAGCTGGCTCAGGAACTGATACGTCTCTTCAAAGCATTCTGCCGTCTCACCCCGACAACCCACCATCACGTCGACACCGATAAAGGCATCGGGCATTGCGGCCTTAATCTTTTGGATTTTCTCGGCAAAGAGCGCCCGGTCGTAATGGCGGTGCATCAGCTTCAGGACGGTGTCGCTGCCGCTCTGCAACGGGATATGGAAATGAGGCATAAAGGCACGGCTGGATGCACAATAGCTGATCAGCTCGTCAGAAAGCAGGTCGGGCTCCAGACTGCTGATGCGATAGCGCCGGATGCCTTCTACCTCGTCGAGCGCACGGACAAGGTCGATAAAGCGTTCGCCCGTCGTCTTGCCGAAATCGCCGATATTCACGCCAGTGAGTACAATCTCCTTTCCACCCTCGGCGGCTGCCTCTTCGGCCTGTCTAACCAACGAGGCTATCGTAGGGTTGCGACTGAAGCCACGGGCATAGGGGATGGTGCAATAGGTGTAGAAATAGTCGCACCCGTCCTGTACCTTCAGGAAATAGCGCGTCCGGTTGCCACGCGAACAGCTGGGGGCAAAGCTCTTAATGTCTTTCGTCTTTACGGAGAAATGCTGATGAGACAGGCCACTCCCCCACGCATCGGACAGGAATTGGATGAGATGGGCTTTCTCGTTGGAGCCTAACACCAAGTCGACGCCGTCTATCTGGCTCACTTGCTCGGGTTCCAACTGGGCATAGCATCCCGTCACCACGACGAAAGCATCGGGATACTGGCGCACCATCCTGTGTATAGCCTGACGGCATTTATGGTCAGCTACCTCGGTCACAGAGCAGGTGTTAATCAGGCAAATATCGGCAGTCTCGCCCTTCTCCGCCGTGCGCACCCCCATCTCCTGAAGCATCTTGCCGAAGGTCGATGTCTCAGAAAAGTTGAGCTTGCAGCCCAGCGTGAAGTAAACCGCCCGCTTGCCCTGAAAGGCCGAAGTATCAATCATATTATATATAATAAGGTGTATCTATATTGTAGATGCAAAGGTAGACATTATTTTCAATATTAGGGCATTTTTTAGCAATTATTCAGTTTCGCTCATTTTATGCACGAATTTTAACACTTTGTAATTAATTATATTTCAACGACTTGCAAAAAAGTTACAAAAATCGCAAAAAAAAAGTCGCAAAAAAAGAACAACGTATCGAAAAAAGCATTACCTTTGCATCGTTTTAATAAACAAATGATTGTTTTACAGATTTAAAAAGCAAAGAAAATGAAGAAATTAGTATTTATGTTCGTAGCTGTAGCAGCTATCTCTTTCGCATCTTGTGGTGGTAACAAGACTCAGGCTCCTGAGGTTGACACCGACTCTCTGGAGGTTGTTGAGGATAGCGCAGCTGTTGACAGCGTAGCTGAAGTAGCTGATAGCGCTGCTGTTGCTGAGTAATTAGTTGTTACAGACTAATTGAGAGAAATGCCGCTGGACGAGAGTCCAGCGGTTATTTTTTATCCAAAGCACCCAGAGAACCCCGAGATGTCCTGACCACTGGAGCCCTCCAAGCGATTGATGCAAAAAAATCCCGGCCGCCTTTCGGCAGCCGGGATTCACGGTGTATAATAACTATGATTTGCTGTACAGCGGTTTCTTATTCTGCTGCGGGAGCCTCTTCCTCCTGTACAGGAGCCTCCTCTGCGGCAGGAGCTTCAGCTACGGGAGCCTCTTCTACTGCTGCGGGAGCTTCCTCGGCCTTCACTTCCTCTGCGGGAGCATTCTCGGCAACAACCTTAACAGGAATCTCTACGATGACCTCCTTATGGAAGTGAACCAGTGCTGCATAGTCGCCAATCGACTTAGCATCACGCATCGTAACAATCTTGCGGTCAATGTCGTGACCCAGCTTCTTCAACTCCTCAGCGACCTGAGCGGCACCTACAGAGCCGTAGAGCTGACCCGTTGCAATTAACTTAGCGGCGATGGTCAGAGCCACATCCTTCAGTGCCTCACCCTTCTTCTCAGCCTCAGCCTTCAGAGCTGCCAGCTTGTGAGCCTGCTGACGCAGGTTCTCTGCCAGCACCTTCTTTGCCGACGGCGAAGCGATGACGCCCTTACCCTGCGGAATCAGATAGTTGCGGCCATAGCCCGACTTTACATTCACGATATCGTTCTTAAATCCCAGACCGATAATATCTTCTTTCAGTATGATTTCCATTCTGTTGTCCTCCTCCTTAATTATTTCATCAAGTCAGTTACGTAAGGCAGCAGAGCAATCTGGCGAGCGCGCTTAATGGCCTGAGCCACGCGACGCTGATATTTCAGCGAAGTACCCGTGATGCGGCGGGGCAGAATCTTACCCTGCTCGTTGAGGAACTTCTTGAGGAACTCTGGATCCTTATAGTCGATATACTTAATACCACTCTTCTTGAAGCGGCAATACTTCTTCTTCTTCGTATCGATAGAAGGAGCAGTCAAATAGCGGATTTATGATTCTTGTGCCATAGTTTAAGCCTCCTCTTTTTTACCAAGTTTGTTACGACGCTTCTCAGCATACTCAATAGCATACTTCTCGAGCTTCACGGTCTGGAAACGAATGACCTTCTCGTCGCGACGATAGGCGGTCTCCAGCGTCTTAATCACTGACGGCTCAGCTTTGAACTCCAGCAGGCAGTAGAAGCCCGTGGATTTCTTCTGAATAGCATAAGCCATCTTCTTCAGTCCCCAAGCCTCTTCATTCAGAATCTCTGCACCATTGTCGGTGAGCACCTTCTTGAACTTAGCGACCGTTTCCTTCATCTGTTCATCAGACAAAACGGGAGTCAAAATGAAAACGGTTTCGTATTGATTCATACTTGTTAAAAAAAATAATTAATTAATTGTTATTTTGCAAAATGCGGGTGCAAAGGTACGAAATAATTTCGAATTACGAATGATGAATCACGGATTATTTCTTACCTTTGCACCAAATTTTAACGATTTTATGAAGAAATTTGCCCCTTACACCGGTCTTTTGCTCATCATTGTGGGCACATTAGTGCTCGTTGCAGCCTTTGCCGCCGGGCTCACCCACCTACGTTCCCTGCTCCTCGGTGCCCTCGCAGCCATCGTAGCAGGCATCGTCTTACACATCCGCACCATCAAGCGGCAAAGCCGATATTGAAGCGAGGGATGTGGAGGCCTTATCGCCCCACCCTAACATCCACCAAAAAGCCCCCTCGTCAGGAGGGGGCTGCTGAGCGGTTTTATTCTTCTTCCGGTGTAATCAGCTTGTAGCCTTTTCCGTGGATATTGATAATCTCAATCTGGTCGTCGGCCCGCAGGTGCTTGCGCAGCTTGGTGATGTAGACGTCCATCGAGCGGGCGTTGAAGTAGTTGTCGTCAATCCAGATGGTCTTCAGGGCAAAGTCGCGCTGCAATATCTCGTTAGCGTGCGAGCAGAGCAATGCCAGCAGTTCGTTTTCCTTCGTGGTCAGCTTGGTCTGCTCATCGCCGATGGTGAGCAACTGCTTCTGCGTATCGAAGGTGAAGCGGCCGATGTGGTAGACGGTGCTCTCCTTATTCTTCTTGCCACGCACGCGACGCAGGATAGCCTCAATACGGAACACGAGTTCCTCCATTGAGAAGGGCTTGGTGATATAGTCGTCGGCACCGATCTTGAATCCTTCCAGAATATCCTCCTTCAGCGTCTTGGCCGTGAGGAAGATGATGGGGATTTCGGCATTGGCAGTACGAATCTCCTGCGCCAGCGTGAAGCCGTCTTTCTTCGGCATCATCACGTCGAGCACGCAGATGTCAAACTTGGTCTTCAGGAATGCCTTATAGCCAGCCTCGCCGTCGGAGCAGAGCTCTGCCTCATAGCCTTTGGCTGCGAGGTACTCGCGCAGCAGCATACCCAGATTCTCGTCGTCTTCGCAAAGAAGGATCTTCAATTTCTCGTCCATAATCATAATTATTTAATGGGTTAATACTTATTTCATTGTCTGTCTGTTCGTCTCTGTCTGTTCGTCACTCTTCCCTGATTACCGGCAGCGTGATGGTGAACTTGGTGCCGCGTCCGTAGTCGCTCTCTACGCGGATGTCGCCGTCGTGCAGGTCCACCACTTTCTTCACGTAGGCCAGTCCCAGTCCGAATCCCTTAGCGTCGTGACGGTTGCCGGTGTGCACGCGATAGAACTTCTCGAATATTTTCTTCAGGTTCTCTTTCTTGATGCCCAGTCCTGTGTCGCGGATGCTGAGGTAGAGATGTGCGTCGTCGTTCCACGTACGGATATAGATGTCAAGCGGGTCGTCGGGCTTGCGATACTTCACGGCATTGTCCATCAGGTTGGTGATTGCGTTCTGGAAGTGCACCTCGTCCACGTAGATGGCCGAGTCGATGGCCTCTATCTCGGTGTATATCTTGCCGCCGGTATGCTCCACGCGCAAGCTGAAGGTCGAGGCGATGTTCTCTACAATCTCGTTCAGGTCGAGCGTCTTCTTCTTGAATACCACGCTCTTCTTGTCGAACATCGACATCTGGAGAACCTTTTCCACGAGGAAGCGCAGACGCTTGGACTCGTCGGTGATAACGCCGCCGAGGTGGCTCATCATCTGTGGTGTCTTCTCCACCGACCGGTCGCCCAGCATCTGGGCAGCCAGTGAGATGCTGGCAATGGGCGTCTTCAGCTCGTGGGTCATATTGTTAATGAAGTCGTTCTTAATCTCCGTGTAGCGTTTCTGCCGGAAGATGACCACGATGGTAAAGACAAACGTAATGAGCAGCACGATGGTGAACACCACCGAGGGAATCATAAAGTAGACACCGGAGAAGATGTAGCTGCTCATCTCGGGAAAGTGGATGCGCACCTTGCCCATCTTTGACTGCGGGTCGTTGCGGAAGAGCACTTGCTCGTAGGTATAGACCTCGCCTTTGTCCGACTAGTCGGGACAGCGATACACCTCGCGGCCGTGGGACGTGGAGACGGTGAAGTGGTAAGGGATATTGATGCCGTTGTTCAGCAACTCGGCCCGTAGGTCCTGATCCAGCATCTTGAAGTTGATGCGCTCTTTCAGCGGTTTGTCGCTCGCGGTGTAGAGAATATTGTAAACTACCTCGTCGAGCAACGCCTTCTGGTAGATATAGCGGTTGCGCACCACCTCCTGCATCGACTTCGAAGCCTCGGAGATTGAGCTCTTGTCGTCGCGCATTATCATTGCCTTCGGCACGCTGGCCGGCTTCATCTTGAATGTCTTCAGCTCGAACGACGAGTAGACCGTTCCGTCGTCGGCAGCTACGGCAAACTGGTGCGACTGCTGAATGGTGCCGTCCAGTCCGTCTACCATTATGGAGTCTTGGCGGAAGGCGCGGCGCTCTGTCTCGTTGACATCTTTCTCCAGATAGCGCAATGTCTCGTTCATCTCCAGATTGCGCGAAGCCTGATAGAGTGCACGGTTGACGCTCTCATCGAACTGTTCTTTCTTCATCTTCACCATCTCTTCGATGTATGACAGCTGAAGGAACAGCAAGCCGAGGAACGAGAATCCCATCACTATCGCTATGGTCCATATCGTAGACTTCTTCATACGCTTTGTTTTCTTTGTTTGCAAAGATAGGTTTTTTAGGGAAAGCAGCGAACGATTTAGTTAATTAGTTCCGTTAATTTTAACGTTATTAACACAATTGCTGTATTTTAATTACAAATTTTCAACCAAAGAATAAAACCACTATTTTATTCCAACATACAAGACGGGGGCGGAACGCAATGGTTCCGCCCCCGTCTGTCTGTATAATCGCGAACGATTAGTCTTCGTCATTGGCTTCTGCCTCGTGCTGCTTAATGAGCTCCTGCTGGATGTCATTGGGCACGAGTTCGTAGCTGGCAAACTTCGTGGTGAACGAAGCGCGGCCACCCGTCAGCGAGCTGAGGGCAATCGAGTAGCTGGACAGCTCTTTCAGAGGAATCTTAGCCGTCAGCTTCTGGTAGCCAGCCTCGCTGTCCATACCCATAATGAGGGCGCGGCGTCCCTGCAGGTCGCTCATCACGTCGCCCATATAGTCGGCGGGAACAAACACCTCGAGGTCGTAGATAGGCTCCAGAATCTTCGGTCCGGCCTCGCGGAAGGCTGCCGAGAAAGCGTTGCGGGCTGCAAGCATAAACGAGAGCTCGTTGGAGTCTACCGGGTGCATCTTGCCATCGTAGACGATGACACGCACGTCGCGGGCATACGAACCCGTCAGCGGGCCCTGCTCCATACGCTCCATCACACCCTTCAGGATAGCCGGCATAAAGCGGGCGTCAATGGCACCGCCGACCACAGAGTTGATAAATACGAGCTTACCACCCCACTCGAGGTCGATGACTTCCTGTCCCTTCACGTTCATACGGAACTCCTGATTGCCGAACTTGAACACCGTGGGCAGCTCCATACCGTCAGCGTAAGGCTCTACAATGAGGTGCACCTCGCCGAACTGGCCTGCACCACCCGACTGCTTCTTATGGCGATAGTCGGCACGGGCAGCCTTCGTAATGGTCTCGCGATAGGGAATCTTCGGCTCTTCGTAGCTAATCTGAATCTTCTCGTTGTTCTCCATACGCCACTTCAGCGTGCGCAGGTGGAACTCACCCTGTCCGTGAACGATAATCTGGCGCAACTCTTTCGACTGCTCAACCACCCACGTGGGGTCTTCCTGACGCATCTTGGTCAGCGCAGCCATCATCTTCTCCGTCTCGCTCTCGTTGACGGCCTTCACGGCGCGACTGTACTTCGAGTTAGGATATTTGATGAAGTCGAAACGGTTCTCCACGTCCTTTCCGTTCAGCGTATTGCCCGTCTTCACGTCCTTCAGCTTCACGGTACAGCCGATGTCACCAGCCTGCAGCTCGTCTACGGCGATACGGTTGGCACCGGCGCAAGCATAGATGGTGCCGATACGTTCCTTCGAACCGCGGTCAGCATTGGCGAGGTCGTCGCCCGGCTTCACCTTTCCGCTCATCACTTTGAAATAAGACACTTCACCGATATGCGGCTCCATACCCGTCTTGAAGAAGTAGATAGAGGTGGGACCGTTGGGGTCTGCAACCACTTCTTCGCCGCGCGTATTGTGGACCTTTGGCATCTCGCTGACAAAGGGAACCACGTTGCCGAGGAATTCCATCAGTCGGCGAACGCCCATATCCTTACCTGCACACACGCAGAACACGGGATAGATGGAGCGCGTCACCAGTCCTTTGCGGATACCTTCGCGCATCTCGTCCTCCGTCAGGCTCTCCTCCTCGAAAAACTTCTCCATCAGCGTATCGTCGTTGGCAGCGGCAGCCTCCACCAGTGCGGCGTGCAGTTCCTTTGCCTTCTCCAGCTCTTCGGCGGGAATCTCCTCGATGATGGGCGCGCCACCCTCGGGCTTCCACGAGTATTTCTTCATCAGCAGCACGTCGATGACGGCATTGAAGCCGGGACCCGTAGCGATGGGATATTGCACCGGCACACACTTGTCACCGTAGATATCCTTCATATTCGACAGGATTACGTCGAAGTCGCAGTTGTCGC